>NZ_CP088079.1:0-54520 GCF_021049325.1 Curtobacterium sp. C1 | reverse complement strand
CCTGCGGGAGGGGTGGACCGCGCTGCGCGCGGCCCTCTCCGGGCCTCGGCAAGCCGAGGCCGAGCAGCCGGGTCCGGCGCTGCGCGCCTCTCCTTGTGCCTCGTCATCCCTGCCTCTCGCGTCAACCTGTCAACCCTGTTGGCCGTCGGTCCGAGAGGCCTTCACACGTCCCGCACCCCGCTCCGCTGTACAGCCCTCTGAGGGGATGCTTACGGGCTGAGGAGTGCTCCCCTGCTGAACCTGCGATACCCGCTATTTCGGGGCGCGTGGCGGCCATTTGTGCCCTTCGGGCGACCACGAGGAGCAGGGGTGCCTGCTCGGCGGATCGGTTAGACCCAACCAGGTTGACACTGTCTGGGGCCGTGGCTATATTCAACCATGTCAGGTCTACTAAATACAACCCCTGTGGAGGACTGCTCTCATGGATCGACTCGTCTTCACCTTCCCCGACTCTCCCCGGACGATGCTCCGGCTCGATGATGTGCGAACCCAGTGGGACGGTCCCGACCGGCGACACCGAACCGCGCTGGACTCCGCGCAAGCGGCCCGACTCGTGGGGGCGTGGCTGCGTGTCCAGCCCGGTCGGACGATCCACACCGCCCCGTGGCCGTCGAACCGCTGGACCTGGATCCTGACCGATGAACACGGGCAACAGCACGCCTGGCACCCTGTGGGCTACCTGGCCGACACAGGCAGTCCGCGGTGGTTCGTGCACACGTTCCCCACGCCCGTACGGACCCGTAAACCGGTCTCCGATTCCGTGGCGCTCAGCACGATTCACGCGTTCGTCAACCAGCCCGGCGGGGTGAACGGCGGGGACCTCGTAGACGCGGTGTGCGAGGTGCTAGAACGAGCCGGGATGCCAGTAAACGACTGACATCTACCGCCGAGCGGAGGCCCGGAAGGACGGTCATGCGGACCACCTTCCGGGCCTCTGCCGTGTCCATGCGACGCGCGTCGCGGTCCCGTGTCGGCTGCGGATGCTATTTTGTAGGTGTCAGGTCTACTAGTAGGAGGAAGCACTATGTCACACGCACCAGCACTCGCGATCGTCCCGGCGGACGTCTCCGAGCCGATGGACTGGCTCAACGGCAGCATGTACCGGTTTTCGGACCAGTTCGCCGTCACCCCACACCCCGACCCCGACGGTGTGCCCGGCGAGTGGCGCGGGATCGTCGAGCAGGCGCGCGCTCAGTGCCCGTGGCACTACCCCGCCGCCGTGTCCGATCTCGACGTGCTCCACGACTTCACCACGGGCGGCCTATGGCACCAGCGCGAGGACGGCGAGATCGAGCGGTGGACGACCCTCAACCCCGCCGGTCAGTTCGACGAGTGGTCGGTCGGTTCTGCCTGGGCGGACGGGTTCGCCGACGCGGACCAGCACCCCGTGACGCTGACACGGATGCTACTGGTCACCGGGGTCATGGCCACGATGCCGCACGGCGTGCTCACGAGCCGCGGCGAATGGCACGCACGCGGCCCGCTGGGGCTGTTCGGGGTCTCCGAGGACGTGACGCCGGATGAGTGGTCCTCGACGGTGAGCGCGGCGCTGCTGGACCCCGCTGCGGACGGCGGGACCGTCATCTACCTCGACGTGCACCGCTGACGGATCGGGCGGCGGGGCTGGTACCAACCCGCCCCGCCGCCAATGTCAGTGGGTACCCCTATATTCGTAAGTGTCAGGTCTACGAAACAACTACTAGGAGGAATCATGACTGACACGACGAACACCACCGCTACCGCCACCGCCACCGCCCCGGTCCCCGCGTACGGGCCGCTGCAGTTCAACGTGACCCCGGCACCGCTGGACCCCACGTTCGACGCGCTGCGGGAGCTCACGCGGGCGCAGGACCGCGCTCGCGAGGCCGAGGCGGTGACCGCCCGCCTCATGGCTGAGGTTGAGCGGCTGCGCTCCGAGCAGATCATCGACGGAGCGGACCCCCGCCTCGAGCGGTTCTGGGAGCGCGCGGGCCGCATCGCCGACTACGCGGACTACTGCTCCGAGTACGACCGCATGGCGGAAGAGCTGAACGGCCCCGGCCGCACCCGCGAGTTCGAGGTGAGCTACGACGTGACCCTCACGGTCCCCGTGACCGTCACGGTCAGCGCTCGCGACGAGGACGCCGCGGACGACGTGGCACGCGACGAGATCGACGAGGACACCATCGTCGAGGCGATCCGAGACTCGTACACCGGCGACCACACGGCCACCTACACCGGCGCGGCACGCGCCTAACCACACCCACCACGGCGGGAGGGGCGACAGCCTCGCCCCTCCCGCCCCTGGGAAAGGAGATCCCCGTGAGCGCCTACCTCGTCAACGAAGAAACGATCCACGTCCTCGTACATACCGCCATCTACCGCGGCGGCATGGACAACCCGATGCACTGGGCCACCAGCGCGGAAGCCAACGCCGAAGGCACCAACGGCGTCCGGAACACCAGTTACTCCGCCGACCGCTACCGGGTCGCCATGCGCGGCACCGAGGAGCACATCGGACAGATGCTGCTCGACGCCAACGCCGCCAGCCTCGGTGCGCTCTACGGCGACGACGACGCATTCGTCTACACCTACCGCCGGCCCGAGTTCACCGACTGGGAACCGGTCGAACTGCTCGGCATCCTCAACTGCTTCGAGTACCAGGCATGCGAAGTCACCGACTGGGACACCTCCGAGGCCTACCGGTTCTGCTGCGCACTCCGCCGACGCATCGAGGGCCTGCTCCCCGGCGCCCACGCGGCCCCCTGGGGCGTCACCCGCGGCGAGGACGCGCCCGCACACGTCATCGCAGCACGGGAGGCCCGCGCCGCCCGCGCCGCCGACCACCGACGCTAGCCACCCGCGGGCGGCCCCAAGCGGGCCGCCCGCCCACCCGACAGGAACGCCCATGAACACCAACACCACGAACGTCGACCCCTCCGAGGCCGCGACCGTCATCCTCGGTTGGTCGAGCGCCGACGTGCTCTGCACCATCACCGTCGGCGAGGCCAGCCGGATCGGTGACCTATTCGCCGACCTCGGCCGACCGGACGTGCGAGAGCACATCATCCGCGAAGCCTGGGAGGGCGAGGACCCGACCGTCCGCGACCCCGCCCCGTGGGTCGCTACCGACGGCACACGGATCAGCATCGACGAACCGGACGCACCCGCCCCCACCGGGTACCGCTTCGACGCACGACTCGACTGGGAGGAGGACACCCCAACGGCCTGACAACCGGCGGCGGGATCACCACCGATCCCGCCGCCGAAATCGCCCCAAGAAAATCCCGGAATCGACTGGACACCGCTTCAAAAAGCAACTATATTAGTAAGTGTCAGGGAGGCGAACTAGCAAACGAAAGGAGAGGGCACAACCCACCACCAGGGATGCGGACCCCGCAGCCCCAACGAGGGATGCCCACTCAACAATTTGCCACTAGGGGCGCTCGCCGCAGTCGACAACGACGTCACTGCTTTCGCCCCGAGATACCGTACGATCACACAGAGACGCCCGGCCGGTTGGTTAGTAGACCTGACAATCCACTTCCTCCCCCTGCCGGGCGTCTCTTTGCGCGCTGGCTCAGTGAGCCGCGGCGTACGCCTCGCGCACCGCCCCGGAGATCCGGCCGCGATTTGCTACCTCGTAGCCGTTCGCAGTAGCCCACTCACGGATGCGCTGCAGCTCGTCCGCACTTGACCGCCCCGCCGAGCCCGCCGAGCTCCCCCGGCGACCTCCGCGCGAGCCGCCAACCTTTCGAGCCGCCGAGACATAGTCGCTGACTGCCTCGCGGAACTTCGCGGCAGTGTCCTCGCTGAGGTCGATTTCGTAGGACGTCCCGTCGAAGGAGAAGAAGACCGTACCGCCGGCGCCGTCCTCAATGACCTCCCCCGTCACGTCATCGGTCATGTGGACGGTGACTTTCTGTGCCACAGCAAATTCCCCTTCGTTTCGGAAATCGAATACGCGGACACAGTACAAGGGCGGGAGGAGCAGCCACCTCCCGCCCTTGTCCCGGCGTGTTACTGCGAAAGCGATTCGCGCTCGAACGTGTCGCAGATGATGACGGCCTCCGCCTGGTCGATCGACACCGTCGACACCAGCCGCCAACCGCTCGCACCCCACGCCTGCACCTCGGCCGCGCGTTGCGCGAGCGAGTCGCCCGCCCGGCGGTTGTCCTCCTTGGTCACCTGGCAGCTGATGCTCTGGTAGTCCATCTTCGTGATGCCCATGTCCGGCTCCCACCTTCCTTGTTCCGTAGACCTGACACTTACGAATATAGGTACCTCGGTCCGAGGTGTCAACCTTGTTGGGGTAATCCGTTCGGGGTGACGGTAGGAGTAGGTGCCGGCGTCCGCCGCGATCGGACATGGCACGCAACCTTGGGCGCGACCCTCCGCGCTCCCAACTGGGTTGACAGCGTCGATCTCCGGTGCTTTATTAGTAGATGTCAGGTCTACTAATAGGAGGTTGGACGATGAGTGAACTGCTGATCCACAAGGACTGCATCGACCTGCTGGTGAGCGCGATCATCGTGGGAGGACTGCACGGCGATCGTGCGGAGATCTCACCGGCGTCGCGAGCAGCGGTTGCCCACGCGGACGACATGGGACGGATCCTCTGGAATGCGGTCGCGGTTGCCACGAGCCGGCGGTCTTCGGAACGGGTTGTCGCACCCGAGTACGAGTGGCGGCCGGTCGCGGAGCTCATGGGCCTCACTCTGCGCCCGGCTCAGCTGCTGCAGGTCGAGCAGACACGACGGTTCGTGCTCGAGGCGACTCGCGGGTTCGACGGGTGGCTCATGGCGCGCTCGACCAGGCTGCTGCAGATGCTCGCGGCCGCGGTCGAGCACGGACTGCAGGGCTTCCCTCGTGGCGAGGATGGCGACTACCGGGGTATCGAGCTGCTCGAGCCGCGGTGGCGTCGCGTCGACGAGACCCTCGAGCCGGTTCCCGGCGTGCATCGCTGACGCAGAACCATCGACGAGGAGACAGCGGTGCGGTACGCAGTGCGCTGGCGGCAGACGACCGAACATGCCGTCGAGGTCGACGTCGATGCGGCGACTGTTGCTGCATGGGCGGCCGAGACGGTCCCGCTCCAAGCGCTGCGCGGCGACCAGGTCGCGCCCGCGTCGGCTGCGATGATCCTGCAGTCGATGGACGCGAACCCGCACCTGCGGAATCGGCTGGTCCAGCTCTGGGCGGCCGCACACGCCGCACCAACGGCTTCGGCCCCCCGGGTCGATGTCATCGACGTGAACGAGCCCGACGCGGGCAGAGAGGAGCGCTGAGCATGTCGACGCCAGCCGCCGAACACCTTGCCCGCCTCGCCGAGGTGCGGGACGCTATTGCCGCCGACGAGCAACGTGAGAGCGACCTACGACGCAACCAGCGCGAACACCTTGGAGAAGCGCTCGGAGCCGGCGCCACCGTTGCCGAGGTCGTGGAGGCGTCGGGGCTCTCGCGGGCGTACCTGCACCGCGTCGACGTGCCGCTCTACACGCCGCAGACGACGCACGCACGCACGCTCAGGCGATCGGGCGAGCTCGATCCCGCCGCCCCTCGGGCAGATGCGCTGGAAGCTGCAAGACGGCTCCGGGACGAGGTCGCAGAGCTGCGTGCGGACACCGAGGAACGCCGGCGCGTACGCAACGAGCTCGTCGTCGCAGCATCGGCCATCGACGGGGTCTCCCGTGCCGCCGTGGAGGACGCCGCGGGGGTCTCCTCCGAGTGGATCCGGAAGCTGCTCCGCCGAACCACGAGCTAGGGCTAGAACGCCCCCTACTGTGTGTCTGTGGGGAAACAGCAGAATCCGAAGACTGGCACTCGCGCGGCTCGAGTGAATATGGCGGTTGCTTGCGGCGGGGGCGTTCTCATCGTTCTTGCCTGCATCTACCTGGCCGTGTGGATCGTCATAGATGCAATAGCCGGGGGCTGGGATGGCGAGTCAGGCCGTGGGCTCTCGCTCATCGGGGCAGGAATTGCGGCCGCGCGGGCCTTCCTCCGGAAGTACAACGGACGAGCGAACACGGTCGTCTCGGTGGTCACCGTGATGTCCGCTTTCGCGGGGATCTACCTTGGCTTCTTCACGGCGCTAGCACCCTGGAGCTTCTTCTTTGGCGGTGTAGCAGTCGTGTTGGGCATCGTGCTCGTCGTGCTCGACATGACGACGGTCTGGAAATCTGCCTGGCGCTGGCATTCGACGGACTGGGACAGTCCGTCGAATGAATCACCGAACAGGAACAACGGCAGTGACGACGCGGCTGCTGTCGAGCACTCGGTTCATGCCGGCAGCGCAGTAGCTGTCAGCGATGCCGTACGTCACAGCAGTCGCGACGACGGCGGCGCCGACGTAGTTGCGGTCACGGATGACGGCGGCGAGGAGCGCGGTGCCAGTGCCGGCAGGATCGGCGGACGATCGGGCGAGGTCGTGGAGCAGGAACGTGCGAGTGCCGGCGTCGGTGAGCTCGTCGAGAGTGGTCCGCTCGAGGCGGTCACGGTGCATGGGGAGCGCGGCGACGAGCAGCCCGACCACGATGAGCACGAGGAGCACGAAGAACGCGGCTTGGATGGCGTTCGCGATGGCGAGCGGCAGCGTCAGGGCCGCGACGACGTCGACGAGCAGCAGCAGGAGGACTCCCCCGAGCAGGAGGAACATGCCGGGTCGGCGGCCGGATCGGTCCCCGCGGTGCTCGCTGAGGACGACGCTCGAGCTGACGCCAGCGCACCAGACCTCGCCGGCGGCGAGCCAGCCATAGAAGATGGGCGCCTTGCCGAGCCAGAAGAACGGCAGCAGCCAACGCAGTAGCAGCGGCTTCCGGCGGTAGAACGCTGCAGCATTGGCCCAGGACAGCCGTCGGAAGTCGCTTCGGTGCGCCCGGCGGTAGCCAGCGAGGGCGAGACGTCGTTCATCGGTCATCGCGAGCTCTCCCGGCGGGTGAGGGCGAGGGGAACGTTGTTGCGCTCGGAGACGTGCACGCGGATGCCGGCGAGCGAGACGGGTCCCCCCGTTGCGCGGAGCTGATCGGTGACCTGCAGGTCATAGTTGAGCGCGCGGAGGAGCTTGCCCGCCCACTCGGGGTCGTTCATGTTCCAGCCGCCGCCGATGAGGTTGCAGGGGCCACGAACGCCGGCGACGAGATCCGCAATGGTGTAGATCTCTGTGCTCGCGTCGAGGTCCGAGGGTCGGGACAACACGAGGAAGCGGGCGTCGCGCGAGCGGACGGTCCACTCCGGGTGTGCGGGCGAGTCCGGGGCGAGCGCGACGACGTCGCCGACGTCGAGCTGCTCGAGCTCGTGGAGGTCCTCAGCTGTGGTCATGCAGCGCACCACTCCCACTCGTCCCGGTTGAACACGGTCGGCTCCCCCTCCACCTGCAGCGTGATGCTGCCCCGGTCGCGGCGCTCGTAGAGGCCGTCGACGACGTCGTACGCCCAGCCATCGGCGGCGGGACGCCAGCGGACGAGCTGCACGAGCTCGCCGCGCTTCACACTAGGTGCGCTGACACGGACGGCGTTGGTGCGCTTCGACATGGGTCGTCCGCTCATGCCGCCGCGGCGGGCAAGGTCGCTATCTTGTCCGGTCGGAACCCCGACCAGTGCTCCTCGTCGGTGACGACGACTGGCGCTTGGAGGTAGCCGAGCGCCTTGACCTGCTCGAGCGCTGCCTCGTCGGTGCTGACGTCGCGGACGACGTACTCGATGCCCTTGTTGTCGAGCGCACGGTACGTCGCGGTGCACTGCACGCAGGACGGCTTGGTGTAGACGGTGACGGTCACGGGTGTTCCTCTCGGTCAGACCACGGCGAGCGTCGCCTCAAGACGACTCCGCCAGCCGGCGATGGTCATGTCGAGCACGGCGGCGTGCGCGAGCCCGGTTTCGGTGGTGGTGTCGGTCGTCGCTCGGTCGTGCTCGTACCGCCCGATGAGCCGCGACAGGTAGGCGACGGATCGGTCTCGCTCAATGGGTGTGAGGTTGCGGGAGGACGTGGAAGCGACGTCATGGGTGAGCGTGGTCATGGAGGGCTCCTTCCTCGGAGAGGGTGAACAGGGGCGGCTCAACGTCGGCTGGCGTGCCGGTTGTGGTGTCAATCCATCCGAAGCTGCAGCAGCGAGCGCAGGCAATTGCCTCAGGTTCGCCGGGGCCGGGATCGGTGTCGACGTAGCCAGCACCGCCGCAAGCAGGACAGCGTGCGTACCTCACGGCACTGCGCTGCGGTGCATCGGAGGCGGTCATGCCAGCCCCTCCTCCAAGGGGTCGGCAGTGAGCGGGGTGATCGTCACCGCATCCCAGAGCCGCGGCGCAAGAGCCGTAGCGATGGTGGGCAGGATGAGAAGTAGCGGCAGGAGTGCAGGGCCGTTGTACGTCCACCCCTGGATCGCGCCGACGGCGAAGACGCCGATGAGCACGCCGTGGTACATGGCGCCGTAGGTGTAGACCCACTGGCCGATCTTCTGTCGACGGTCTGCCTGCTCGAGTGTTTCGTACCACCGGCGAGCCCAGTAGGTGGGGCGCCCACGGCGTACCACTGCTTCGAACGGTCGTCCTGCGGCGTCGATGTGGATCGTGCCGGCGGGGACGCTCGAAGGATTGCCGAGCTCGCGTGGGGTGGGCATTCCGAGCCAGTGTTCGAGCTTCTGGATCCAGCGCATGGGGAGGTTCCTTTCGTGTTCTACGCGCGAGAGCGCACGGGGTTGCTACTTGCAGCTGTTGAGGACGCGGGTGATGGCGTCGCGGTCGGCGGTGTCGAGGGTGAGCTCGTAGCGGTGCACGACGTAGGCGAAGCGGGTGACGTACGTGCAGGAGTAGGCGACGGTCGGGAGCCAGGTGGCCGGACCCTGGTCGGACTTGGACTCGTTGGCGGTGCCGTCGGCGGCCTGCAGGTTGTTCAGGTCGGTGGCGAGCTGCTCGCGATGCTCGTCGGTCCACGTGGAGGCGCCGTGCTGCCAGGCCCAGGAGAGCGGGACGATGTGGTCGATTTGGACGGCCCGGCTGGTCTGCTCGCCCTTGGTGAAGGCGATCTCGTGGCCGGTGTACGGGTCGGCGAGGGTGCCGGCGGTGACGACGCAGTCGTGGGTGCCCGGCTTGTAGGTGAGGTGGGTGAGGTCGCGGCGGAGCGTGTCGTTGCGTTGGTCGCATCCGTTGTGGTCGGTGTCGGCCCAAGCGGGACCGAAGAGGTCACGGTTGTACCCACTCTCGGCGGCGGTGGTCGGCGCGGGGATCTCGGTGAGCAGGCTGCGGACAGCGGCGGTGTCGATGGTGTCGCCGGTGACGAGGCCGGCGTCCTGCAGCTGGGCAGTGACGCTCGGGGCGGCGCCGACGGAGAGGCTGCCGGCGGCCCCCATCCCCGGGGCGTAGTGCACGCCGGCGAACAGCGCGGCCGCGAGGCCAACGACGCCGAACGCGCCCCAGAGGTTGCGGCGGCGGCTCATCGGTGGAATCCCTGGGTAACCCACTCCATGACGTCGGACCACTGCGCCCGCGGGACGTCGCTGTGGGCCTCGGAGTTGTGCACTCGGGCTGCGTTGTCCGCAGTGACGAAGTCGGTGGCGTCCGCAGCGGTGGGGATCCAGTTGCAGGGGGTGCAGCGGGCCACGTACTGGCCGCCGAACGGAACGACGGTGCCGCACGGTGCGACGTCGACGAGCGCTCCGAAGTCGAGCACGTTGTCGTCGGCGAACTCCGCGGGGGTCGGGGCGGCGAGGTCCGGGCTGGGGTGGTGTGGGCGTTCGGCGATCTCGTCGGCGTAGGCGAGGGCGAAGCGTTCCGCGAGAGTGCTGTCCGCTCCGTGCTCGTCGGCCCAGCGGCGGGCGCGAGCGTAGGCGGGGTCCGTGGCGGAGTGCGCCTCGAGGGCTGTTGCAAGGGTGGTGATCATGATCGGGCCGTCCCTTCTGTTCGGTCAGTTGGAGTAGGTGCCGTCACGGCCCGCGATCGGACAGGTCATGGCGATTTCGTTGGGAACGACGACGACGGCGCCGCCGGATCCGGGGACAGGGGTGGTGTTCCTGTCGGACCGGATCGCGGCGGCGCCGAGACCATCGGTGATCTGGTGTGCGGTCATGTCTGCACTCGCTCTCGTGCGGAAGTGTTCCGCACATGAGACTATTTAGTAAGTGTCAGACATGCAACCCTCACTTACTGTCGGGGTGTCGGACGCTCATCCGCTCTCCCTCCGGGACCGAGATCATGTTCGGTTCGCCGGTCTCGAAGTCGAGGTAATCGATCGCCACGTTGTCGTCGTCGGTGACGTCGCCCTCCCAGCCCTGAACGACGCCCCACAGGTCGAGCGACGTGTCGACGCACACGAGGTCGCCGGGGTTGAGCTCGCTGACGCGGATGCCGTCTTCGGGTTCGGAGTACCCCTCGAAGAGATCGCCGTCGTCCGGTAGGTCGCCGGCGCTCGAGGTGCCGGCGGCGTCCTCGTCGACGAACCGGACGGTCGACGTCGAGAGATCTGCGGTCGTCTCGGTCAGGACGGTGGCGGTGTCCTGCTGCTCAGCGCGCGATGCATCGAAGGGGACGATGAGCGCGGAGGCCCACTCCTCGTACATGGGGTCGAGCATGACGCCCTTGTCGCCGTCGACCTCGGGCCGGGGGTCGATGATCATCTTCCGAGGGTGGACCGGGTCGGCGGCGCGGAGCTTGTGCAGGAACGCGAGGTCCTCGATCTTGTCCTCGGTGACCTTCGCCGGGTCGGGCGTGAAGTACGTCTGGATGTCGACGGGGTTCGACTCGTCGTTCAGGGAGACGCCGCGGCCGCGCTTGTTGCGGGGTACGGCGACGCCGATCCCGAAGCTGTCCCACATCATGTTCGCGCCCTGGGGCGAGAGCCGACCGAGGGAGAGTCGGGCGCCGAAGTTGTCGCGCATCTCACCGCCGAGGAAGGTCACGTCTGGACGTTGGATGCCGAGCACCATGTGGATCTTCGCTGTTCGCGCGAGACGGGCGAGGTCGGGGATGAGATCGAAGACGGGCGCCTTGGCCGCACCACCCTTGGGCTTCACGGACTTGTACCAGCGCTCGACACGGGCCTGGAAGGTGGCGTATTCGTCGATGATCAGGAACAGCGGTTCGAAGTCGGAGATCCGCGCCTTGCCGGATTCGATCAGTGAGTACCGCTGCTCCATCAGGTCGTGCGCAGCGTGCAGCATCCGCACCTGGTGCTCGACCTTCGACGCGACGAGTTCGACGTTGGGCCAGTCGCGGAAGCCGGCGAACTCGATGCGCTTGCCGTCGAGCACCCAGACCCGGTACTTCCGGAGCGCGAGCTCGGTGAGGATGGTGTGCTCGGCCGAGGTCTTCCCGGATCCGGTGCCGCCGACGATGAGCATGTGCGGGGAGACCGACGGCTGCCAGAAGAGCTCGTGGCCGTCCTCGTCGACTCCCATCGGGATGCGGCACTTGTCGTAGGTGGCGTGGTCGACGTCGGGGTAGCTGTCGAGGAGCGGGTGGTCGATTCGATCGGGCATCGATGGGCGGACCTCGAATCGGACCCGGTCCTCCTCGAGCTGCCACCTCGACCGCCACTGGCCGGGGAGCATCGAAGCGAGCGCCTTGTCGACGCGGGCACGGTACGACGCCATCGACGCTCGGACGCCGAGCTCGTCCCGGACGGTGATCGACTTGACCGTGCCGTCCTCCGCGGTCTCGACGGTGACCTTGCCAGGCGCGGCGCCGAGGAGGTCGTGCACGACCTTCTTCGCACGCTCGACCTCGGGGTTCTTCGGCGCGAGCTCCGTCGGGTCGATCTCGAGCAGCAGCACGCACTGGCGCACGTTGTGCTTCCGGACGCGGTACTGCGAACCGAGCCGCCGGCGTAGGTGCTCGAGGACCGTCTCGACGAACCCGGGATCGGTGTCGTTGACGATGGCGGCGTACCGGATCCGGATGCGCTGCGGCAGCCCGATCCATCCACCGGTCCACCTCGAGGAGGAGACGAGCTCGCGGGAGGGCATCCGCGCGCCGATCGTTCCGCTGACCGCCTCGATCGCTCCGTCCATGAACTGGGAACGCTGCTGCGCTCGGATGCCGAGCGTGGTGACGGCGGCGGCGGCGAGCATCGCGGCGATCGCGATGCACCACGCGATGACGGGACGATCGAACGCGAGCGCGATGCCGGCGCCGAGCAGCCCGACGGCGAGGACGACTGCGAGGTTTCGCGGCCAGTGCGCCGGCTGCGGGGGCAGCCGGACGATCGCGGCCTCGGCGGTCGGATCGACCGGCGGCCGGGTGGGAGACAGGAATGGCATCGGATGCTCCTCGTATTGCGTGACCCATGCAGACGGGTTGCCTGCTGACTACGAGTAGGTGACGCAATGCGGGCGCAACGGACACGGCAGACGAACGTCCACAGGAGGAAGCCTTGATATCCCCTTGACAGCAGTGTTACGCTCGGCCGTGCGCGCTTGCGGGTAAGCGGACCGAGCGAAGCACAGCCGCCTCGGGCAACATTCCGCAGCACAGCAGCTGCACGCAACCCCCGCGCTAGATGCTGATCAGCGTCGCGACAGGCGGGAATGTCGGCAGTCGGCGAGACGTTGGACATCACACCCCCGGCGGTCTCTTCGCTCGGCACGGGCCCCATACTTTGCCCCGCATCGCGGATGGCCATGAGCCCCAGCACCGAGCCGCACGCCGGGGGTTATCGCGTCTCCGGGGCTTCCCGGCCGCGGCGTTCTGACCACAGGTCGGTCATCGTCTGCCCCTGCCGCGACGTCGCGGACGGATCGACTCCGCGTGCTTGCTTGGGTGCGGGCGGGAACGGTTCGCCGGCGTTGTACTTCGCCTCGAGGCGAGCAGCTTCCGCTTCGAAGAGTCGGGCGACGAGCGCGTTGAGCGAGGGCGCGAGGTCGTCGTCGTCGACGGGCTGCTCGGTGTGCCGGGTCCCCCACCATGCGGCCTTGAGGCGTTCATGGTGCTGCTGGGTGTGGAGGTAGTAGGCGTGGGATCGGTAGCCGCGCGGGGTCGCTGCAGCGTCGTCCGGGTTCGGCATGCTCATCGCTTCGGGTGGAAAGAGACCGGCGCCGGTCTCGGGGTTCGGGGGGACGCCTTGTGGCGTGTGCCCGGCAGTTTACGGGGCAATCAAGACCCGTCCCGGCGCGTCGAATGGTCCCAGACATGGCCGTACCGCCGGCGAGGTTGCAGCCATCTGCCGGCGGTACGGGGTTGTGCGGCGGGGTCTTGATTGCCCCGCGGATCTCAGCGCTGGCGCTGCATGCTTCGGCGCCGCGCGACTCGGACGACGACCACGATCGCGAGGACGATGACGGCCACGGCGATGAGGCACCGGCCGAAGTCGAGGCCGGCGGTCGGACCGAGCGGGATGAGGACGTGGTCGGTGACGAGCACGTGCCAGCGCACGAGGAAGTCCTGCGCGGCGGGCACGAACTTGGCGACCAGGACGGGCGCGATCGCGGCGCCCACGATCGCGAGGACGAACCAGTTGAAGAAGTCGTCGTCGTCGTCGTTCTGCGTCATGGTGGTGCTCCTAGGTCAGGGGATCGAGGGGGCGCGGTACTGCTTGGACGCCCAGGTGAGCGGTACCGCGTAGGTGCCGTTGCTGGTCTGGTAGCTGCCGCCGGTGGGCGGGCTGTCTTGGTCGGTGGCAAAGGCGTGGATGCACCAGGTGACTGTGGAGCCGGCGCCGACGTCGGACGGGCCGTCGATGCCCTTGCAGGAGCCGGTCGTCAGTGTGTTGCTGGTGGGCAGCGGGTCGGAGCCGGGGTGCGTGGCGATCGTGAACCGCCGCAGCACCGCGGCGGTGAGCGCGTCGGTGCTTGGGACGATGCGGGTCCCGTCAGAGTCGGTGATGCCGAGCACCTCGAGGGAGACGTGCTGCTCGTAGACGGTGGTGACGTCCTGCAGGTTGCTGCTGTCCGATCGCAGTGCGTCGAGCTCGCTCGTCGACGCCGTGGTGAGCTCGCTCATCGTCACCCGTGCGTAGACCGTGTCGCCGGCGACGTCGTCGAGGGTGAGCGTGGCGGGGAGCCCCACGGAGATCTCCGAGCCGATCGTTGTCATGCGGGTGCCGGCGAGCTCGTTCAGCGCCCGGGCAGAACCGCTCGACGCCGATCCGGTCGGTGCGGCGGCGTTCGGGGTGCCGGAACACCCGGCGAGGGCCGCGACGAGGGTCGCAGCGGCCGTCAGTGCGATCGTGAGACGTCGGCAGCTCATGAGGCTCCCCCGATGGCGTTGACGCGCCAGAACGTCGGAGAGACGCCGTCGATCTGGAACTGGTAGCTCTTGGCGTGGGTGAGGTTGCGGCCGTAGTCGGGCGAGTGGATCAGGCCGCCGTGCCCGTCGTAGATCCCGATGTGGTGCCCGACCCAGGCGACGAGGTCGCCGGCCTTGGCCTCGGATGCGGGGATCTGGTGCGACATCGCGAGCTGCCCGGAGACGACCGGGCTGGGCAGATCGATGTTCGCGACCTGGTGGTACATGTAGTACACGAATCCGGTGCAGCACCATCCTGCGGAGGGGCTTCCGGCGGAGCCGCATGCGCTCGAGTAGGGGACCTTGCCGACGAACTGCTCGGCGTAGTTGACGATGTCGACGCCGGTCTTGCCGTTGGGGGCTGTCCAGGATGCTCCGGAGGTGTCGGCGGCGGGCATCGCGTCACCGCTGCCCTCGTCGGAGCTGCCGGTGTCGCAGCTACCGAGGTCGGTGGTGAGCGTCGTGTCGGTCGCGGTTGTGGTGTCGCTGGTGACGGTCACGTTGCGGGCCTTCATGATGTCCGCGGCTTCGTCTTCCCACTTCGCGTACGCCTCGGGGAACTTGGACACCTGCACGGCTTGTGCGGCGCCGGCGAGGGAGCGGGTCTGCCAGTTCGGGATGTCGAGCAGCCCTGCCGGGGTGCCGCCGTTGGGTCCGAGCGGGCCGCCGTAGAACGCTCGCGCCGCGTACCCCGTGTCCATTCGTTCGGCGACGGTGCCCCAGTTCGGTCGCTGCTGGAACACGCCCACTGAGTCGTGGTCGTGGCCGGTTGCGTCGTGGTCGATCGCCATCGACTCCGGGACGGTGGTGTTCGCCAGGTTCCGGAGGGTGGACTCCTGCAGGGCCACCATGAGCGCGATCTGGATCCCGCGAGACGAGACACCCATTCCCTGTCCGACGGCGATGATCGAGCCGGCGTGGCTCATCTGCGTGCGGGTGAGCTTCATGTCGCCCACCTGGGCGGCTGGGAGCGCGGTCTCACCACCACTCGGGACAGACGTTCCTCCGGCGTCGGAGGTGGTGCAGGAGCTTTTGGCGTGCTTGGCGGCTTGCGCGAACCCCATGTAGGACCCGAGGCCGCCGAGGAACAGGACGCCGGGGAGCACGATGACGACGGCTGCGGCAGCAGCGATCGCGCCGATCCACTTCTTCATGCCTTCCCTCCCTTGGCTGCGGCCCGCTCGAGGGCGGCGCGCACCGGCGATCCGACGGCGCGCTGCCGACGGGGCAGCGTCGTGACGTTGTACGCGCCGCGGCGCGGGGGCGCTGCGGGCGCGATGCGGCCGGTCCCGTCCCGGTCGACGACGATCTGACGGCCGAACGGCGTCGACGTCGACGAGCTGCCCTCAGAGGCGGTGGGAGCCTCGTAGGGGCGTGTCTGACGGCCGGTGCGGGGCTGTTCCGCGGCGGGGAGCGCGCGGGCGCCTCGGGGCTGCTGCAGGTGGCGCTGCAGCACCTTTTGTCCGGCCATCGTGCCGGCCTTCATGACGACGGCGGAGGTGCCGCCGCTGGCGGCCGCGAGTGCGAGCTGTGCGGCGTTCCCGGCTCCGGCGAGGAGCTTGCCGCCGAGGCCGGAGCCACCGCCGGTGCTGGGGCCGTTGCCGGCGGCGGCTCCCCCGGTCCCTGCGGGCAGTGCGGCCCGGTTGGGTCGCAGCGGTGTTGCGGTGTACTCGCCGGCGTGCCGGGTGCCGGAGCCGTCGGATGCGGGCAGCTCCTTCTTCGCCGTGGGCTTGGACTCGAGGGTGGGGCGGTTGCTGAGCCGGTTGACGGCGTACCGTCCGGCGGCTCGAGCTCCGGCCTTGAGGACCGGGTGCTGGTTCTGCCGCGGGGTGCTGCCGAAGCCGATGCGTGCGAGCCGGTCGGCGAGGCTCTGCCCGGCCTTCTTCGCCTTGTGGCGGGCCACGAACAGGGACACGATCAGCACGATGACGACGAGGTCGATCAGGAAGGTGCGGCCGACGATGTTGAGACCCGGCATCGTCTTGCCGTCGGTGGCGCTTGCCATCAGGTCGGTGAGGATCTTGAGGTACGCGGAGAGCATGACGACGCTGATCCCGACGCTGATCGCGCCCGTGTACATGCCGATCAGCGATCGCCAGAGCGCGACGCGCGCGACGCCGGGGGCGACGCCGGCGTAGACGGCGCCCATCAGCTTCAGGGCCTGTGTGAGCGCGTAGAAGACGCACATCATCAGCACCACGGCCATCGCGAGACCGAGCAGGAAAAGCACGAGCGAGCCGAGGGCGACCGTCGCCGCGGTGAAGATCTGCCCGACGCCGGGGTGGGTGGAGAACTCCTTCGCGTCGGCGTCGCAGCCGCCGACGGCGTCGCGGACGCTCGTCGAGGACGTGTCGATGGGGCTGGCCTTCTTCATCTCCTCGGTGAAGGTCTTGTCGCACTGCCCGGTGAGCGGGTGGCCGAACGCGATGATCTGGGCGGGGTCCCGGACGAAGATGTCCATCATCTGGCTCGTGATCGTGGACGAGAGCACCTTGGCGCCGTCGTCGACCGAAGGGGTCCCGGTGGGGCCGGTGGAGTCGTCGGAGACGATGCTGACGGAAAGGTTCGCGCCCCACTTCTCCGCCCACGGCAGCGCACCGTGTTCCCCGGTCAGCGCCGCGACGGGGTTGGCGAGGATGCCGACGGCGAGGATCGAGCACATGATCGAGACGGCGATCTCGCCGAACCCGGTCGCGTAGCGGCCCTTGAGCATCACGAACCCGCCGATGCCGGCGGCGAGGGAGAGCGCGAAGGGGATCCACCCGATCTGCGAGAGGGTGTTCTGCACGAGGGTGGCGATGTCGTTGAGCGGGGCGGAGATCCACCCGACCCACTGGAAGCCCAGCAGCCACTCGAACAGCCACAGCATCCACCCGATCGCGATGATGTTTCCGTTCCAGATTGAGTCGACGATCTGCGCGTTCCAGGACTTGGTCCAGGTCCACATGTCGCCGCGGTCGAGCGGGAGCACCGCGTAGTGCTGCAGGGAGACGCCGCTGCTGTCGGTGATCGTGGTCGGCGGCAGGAACGGGACGGTGATGTCCTTGCTGTCGGCGTAGGCAGCCGTGGTGCCGGCCATGACCATCAGCGCCCACCACGAGGCGAGCACGATCACGGTGGCCCAGCGCGGGTGCAGGCGTGCCCAGTGCCAGGCGCGGCGGATGCGGATGCCGGCGCGTCGGGTGAGGCTGGCGTAGAACGCGATGATCACGAGACGACCTCCAACTCCTGCTCCCGCTGCCCGGGGGTGGTCAGCGTTGCGGCGCGGCGAGCGGGTCGCAGGGAGACCGTCTTGCGGATCTTCCCCATGCGGCCGCGGGCGTCACGGAACAGACCCTCGCCGCGGCGTTCCGGCGCGACCTTGTTGTCCATGCCGAGCGGGGAGACGTCCTCGGTGAGCAGCTGAACCATCTGCGGGTTGTCGCCGAGCCCGCGGTGGAACCAGTTCAGGTTCACGGCGGCGAGGTCGGCGTCGGTCTGCCGCATCAGGACCCGGTTCTTGATCAGTCCCCGCATGACGTCGTCGCCGAAGTCGCGGGCGTCGTGTCCGGCGACGATGACGGGTGCGCCGTGCTTGCGGCCGTCTCGGATGAAGGTGAACAGCTCCTGACTGCCCTGCGGGCTGGCGGTGATGTGAGCGACCTCGTCGAACGCGGCGACGGTGAGCTCGTTGGGACGGGTGAAGCACACCTCGCGGGCGATCCGGGTCAGCAGCGCGTACATGGCGCGGCCGAAGAGCTTCTCGACGCCGAGTTCGCGGAACAGGTTGTCGTTCTCGATCTCCTGCTTCTCGGGGAGCGAGACGCCGTGGGTGAGGAACACGATCGCTCGGCTGTTGAGGTCCAGCGGCGGCAGCGACTCGTCGAAGAGCACCGCGCCGTACTCGTTGCGGGAGTAGAGCCCCATGAGCCCGGCGAGCTCCTTGGCGGAATCGTCGGTCTTGCCGAGCTCGCGCAGGTGCGCCAGGAGCGCGCCGGCGCTGGTCAGCCCAGCGTCGACGGCGGTCTTGGGGTCGAGCAGGTCGGCGAGCATGATGCCGCCCGGGGAGCGAGCGGGAACGCCCAGGAGCGCGGAGCAGAGGGTGAGCATCTGCCCGGCGCCGATGCGGGGACCGAAGACACGGAGCGGGTCGAGGGACCACTCGGGCTCCGTGAGGTCGGCGATCGCGGTGTGCTTCGGGTCGAGGGAGCGCGCGAAGACGCCGTACTCGCGGGCCTGCGTCCGGTCGATGGCGACGAACCGTCCGCCGCGGTCATGGACTGCGCCGAGAACGTCCTTGAGCAGCACGGACTTGCCGGCGCCGAGCTCGGCGCAGACGCCGACGGACCCGGAGACGTCTCCGGTGATCTGCCCCCACAGATCCAGCATCACCGGGCGAGGAGTGCCGGCGGTGATGTTGTCGGCGAAGGGCATGCCGGCGTCGTCGCCGAGGTCGGTCGAGGTCAGCGGGATCATGCTCGCCCAGTTCGACCCGGTGGTCAGCTCGGTGAACTCGCGGACCGGCCGGCTCATCGGCACGCCGGGGTGCATCGCCCACCACAGCGCCTCCTGCGCGCCGAGGGCGTTGTCGAAGATGAACTCGATGCCCTTGAAGTCCTTCGCGAGGAACTGGGCCTTGTCCTGCGCCTCTTCCGGGGTGCTGCCGGCGATCGCGACGATGAGCGTCATCTGTACCTCGACCTCCTTCTCGGAGATCCCGAGCGCTTGGTGGAAGTCGTTGAGGTCGCTGGCGACGTGGTCGAGCTCGCCGCCGGATCCGGTGATCGCCGCGGTGCCCTCCTGCTGGTCCATCTGGTCGGTCAGGTTCGATTCCGCCCGCTTGTTGCGGTTCTTCGCGTCACGGCCGCGGGTGGTGGTGAAGCGGATCGCCCAGTCGGCGTTGACGCCGAGCTCGTCGATGCGCGCCATCCAGTCGACGGCGAGGGGTTCCCAGCCGCCGAGCGGAGTGCCGGCGAGGGCGAGCATGACCTGGTAGCTGGCGGTGTTCTCGCGGGGGTTCTGGACCTTGAGGAACCGGCGCCCGAACAGGTCGAGGCGGCTGAGCTTGCTGCCACCGTCGGACTGTCCACCTTCGTCGAGCAACGGCTTGGGGAACACGCTAGGCGGGGTGTAGCGGGCGGTGGCGGCGTGCACGTCGGCGTAGTTGGCGGCGCCGTTGGTCTTGCCGGACCCGGTGGGCGACGGTGCGGCCTGCTCGACGCGGAGGCCCCGCAGTTGGTGGTGCTCGGCGATCCAGAGCTGCTCGGCCGCTGACGCACGGCGCGGCTCGAACACGTCCGGGATCGCGCCCTCGATCTGGTCCGCGGCGTGACGTGCGGCGGCTGTCTCGATCGGCGACGGCGGGTTGACCGGAAGCGAGAGGGAGTCGCGGAGCGAGGTGTCGCACATGCGCGCGAACGCGAGGCCGCGGTTCTTCCAGCTTCCCGCCCGCAGCGGCACCGCGAGCCAGAACTCCCGCTTGCCGAGCGGGCGTGCCTCGAGCTCGTCGAGCATGAGCAGGCCTTCCTCGGCCCAGCCGGGGTACTGCTCGATGTCGACGCCGGCGAGCATCTTGTTCACGATCACCTCGGGATCCAGGTCCGCGGTGAGGCCGAGGAGCAGACCCTCGCCGATGACGTTCTGGATCAGAGCTCGGTGCGCCATCAGCGCCTGCCGGTTGCTGTCGGAGTCGCCGAAGCCCTTGGCCAGGCCCGCGAGGCGCCAGGTTGCCCAGACGACTCCGGAGCGGGTCCACATGAGGTGGCCGCGGATCGCGGCGACGGGTGTGCGCATTACTTCGACTCCTTGTTCTGGGCCTGCTCGAGCAGGTGCTCGAGCCCCGTGCGGGCACGGCGGGGACGGAGAGGGATGACGTTCTCCGGAAGGTCCTGCGGGTCGGGGACCGTGAGGACTGCTGCGGCGGGCACCGACGTGGCCGGAGCGAGCTCTGGCGCGGCCGGTGCAGGTGTGACGGTCGGGTGGGGCCGCTTGGCTGGCTTGGCCCGCTTCGGAGCTGTCACAGCGACGGGGACGGTGCGGGCCGCGGCGGCGAGCTCGTCGTCGTCGAAGCAGATCGCGGTCGTCCCGGTGACCTGGTGCGGGGCGGCCAGGCGCACCGCGGATCCGTCGTACCGTCCCGTGGCGGGCGCGTGGACCGCCGTCAGGGCGCTGAGGGCGAGATCGGAGAGCTTCCGCCGGGTGGTGGGGATCTTGCCCGACATGAACACGACGCCGGCGCAGACGAGCAGCAGCGCTGCGGTCTGGATCAGCGGAGCGCCGATGGGCGGCCCCCAGATCGGCTTGGTCCACCAGCCGACGACGAACACGACCACCCCGAACGAGAGCTGCGGCAGCGTGTAGGGGCCGCCGGGGATCTTGCCGCCACCGGGCAGCTTGCCCAGCAGCATGGGGATGCGGCGCGCTCGTGTGAAGAAGCGCGCGATCGGTGTCTCGGACTGGTAGGCCATCGTGGATCAGGCCCCGAACTGGGTACCGACCTGGTCGGAGATCGTCTGGATGCCGCCGTTCGCGAGCCAGAAGACGAACGCCACTGCGAGGATCGCGATGATCACGGCTGACGCCTTGTTCTTCATCTTCATGACGAAGTAGACGATCGCCACGGAGATCGCGGCGCTGAGGGCGTTGTGCCAGAGGACCTCGAGCGCGTTGATCTGAGTGTTGGCGGTGTCGATGATGCCGCCGGCGACGGCGCGGGTGGAGCTGGCGATGGTGTGGATGGTCATGTCAGTTGCCCTTCGTGGTGGGTGTTGCCGAGGTCGGAGTGAAGACGCGGAGCGGATCGAGAGGTGATGCCGGTGCCGCACGAACGGCGACGGTGGCGGCCCCGAGTGAGCGGACGACGGCTTCGTACTGGTTGGGAAGCGAGCGATCGATCACGATGAGGCGGCCGCGGACACGGCCGATCACCTTCCGGGGGCTGATGCCTGCGGACATGTCAGTTGCCCTTCGTGGTGGGTGTTGGGGTTGGGGTTGAGGTGGACTTGGTGCTCTCGGTCAGAAGCGGCGTGGTCGCGATCGCGGAGACCTCCCAGCGGTCCGCGCGGGCGCGCAGCGTCATCGCGTAGGAGACGGGGAGGCTGTGACCGGTTTCGTCGGCGACGGTCACGGTCGCCAGGACCGGGATCTCGACGCCATCCGAGGGACGCTCTGCCGGACGTTCGGTCGCCGTGATCGACACCGGGGTCAGCGACGAGTACGGCGCCGGTGAGATCGCCGGCAGAGACTTCGACGGAGCCGTGAACGGGTCCGTCTTGCCCTGCCCCGTGAGGTAGGCGTCCAGGAAGGACACGACGGTCTCCCCCGCGCTGCTGGACGGGGCGATCGGGCTGCTGTAGGCCGTGCTGGGGGCCTGAGCGGAACGGCTGGGGCCGGCGACGGGGGCAGGCAGTGCGATGGGGGTGAGGTGCGTGCCATCGACGGCGATCGAGGCCTGGAAGTACCGACGCGGCCAGGCCGCCTTGTCGTCCTCATCCGCGGATCCGGGCTTGACGTCCGCGGCGACGACGACCTGCAGGACGTCGGAGGTTCGCGTATCGATCGACGCGACCGCCAGGTTCCGGTACGACGTCGCGTTCTTGCTCAGCGTCTGCGCCGAGGTGTCGATGTACTGATCGAGGGCGCTGCTGTCCTGCTGGGTGGCGCTGAGCCAAGCAGCGACGTAGCCCAGCGCGTACGAACCGGCGGACTGCTGCGTGACGCTGACCGTTGTGCTCTTCGGCGCCTGCTGCGTCACCTGCGCCGTCGCCGGCTGCAGCATGTTGCCGATGAAGGCGACAGGGCCGGACACCAGGCACGCGGCGACGAGGATGCTGACGCCCTTCGATCCCATCGCGGACCCGCTGGTCCACTTCGCGGTCTGCGCACCGGCGGGAGCAGCCGACGGCTCTGCAGCATCGGTCGTCGTCGCCGGCTCGTTGTCGCGACGCTTCTTTGGGAACCTCATGCCACACCTCCCATGAACCCGTTGGCGTGCGAGATCCGTCGCGCAGCTGCGTTCGCTGCCGCCTGACGATCGGAGTTGAGCAGGTCCACCACGCGGCGCTGCGTCGCGCGGTCGAAGGGCTTGTCCATGAGCTCGGGCACGACGTCGTGCAGCTCGGTCGTGACGTCGAGCACCGACGCCGCGTCGTGGATGAAGTCGCGGTACTCGTTCTCGGACGAGGTGCTTCGTCCCTTGCTGTTTCCCACTCGCCGGGCCTCTCTCGTGGATCCGAGACGGCCTCTCGCCGTCCTGTCACTCGGAGTAGGTGCCACCAACGGCAGCTCGCGGACATCCCGTCGAAGAAATTTCCTCACTCAGCCACGATCAAGCCGCCTATTCAGGCGTTGATCTGGGATTTTCCAGACCACTCCCCCGCCGAAATTTTTGGGCTCGCGACCGGCTCAAGACCAAACGATCAAGAGATCGATCCCGACCGGCTGAGGAACGTCGCTCCCGCAACCACGCACCACGGGAGGGAACCAGCCATGCCGAGCACCGCACACGAGACGGACTTCTCCGTCCTCGATCTGCTGAACCGCGAGTGGCAGACCCGGCACGCCACCGCGACCTACGACTTCGACGAACTGGGCTGCATGACCGGCGCCGAGCTCGTCCAGTACCTCAGCGCTCGCGACGTGCCCAAGGCAGACCAGGACGCTCGACTGCACCAGGCGATCACCCTCGCCCTTGCCAGCAGAACCCCGGCGGCCCAGGCCGCAGGTCGAGCTGTGCTGCAGCGCATGATCCCATCCGCCGTCCGCCTCGCAGCTACCTGCACCGCGCTCGTCGGCATCGGGACCGACGAGGCCATCGGAACTGCGGTCTCCTGCCTCTGGCAGGCCATCCAGTGCTACCCCGCACACATCCGCCGCTCCGTACAGGGCACTCTGCAGCTGAACACCCTCAGCCTGATCAACTCGACCGAAGGCGTCCGTCGACGCGATCGGCGCATCCAGGTCCTCCCGACCGAAGACTCCATCCTGCAGATCCTCGCCGAGCGCGAGGACGAGCTCGACCTCGAGCTCGGCTCGTCCGCGACGGGGGACCAGGGCTTCGACGATCTCGTGCGCGTTCTCACCTGGGCGATTGACACCAAGGTCCTCGCGCGGAAGGAAGTCTCGATCCTCGCTCGAGCAGACCTCGGAGACGCCGAAGACCGCGCTGAGCTCGCAAGGGATCTCGGGTGCTCGGCGGCGACGATGACCAAGCGCGTCTGGCGGATCCGCAAGAAGCTCGTCGACGCGGTGCGCTCCTACGTCGCCGAGCACGGATCGTGGTGACCCAGACGCCCCTCCCCCGCCCCCTACGGCCCCTGACCGCCCGTCAGGGGCCGTTTCGCGGGTCGACGGCCAAGCCCCCATCGGTCAGACTGCTGCGGACCCCGGCGGACAAGTCACTGATGCCTTTCCGCCAGGTACCTGCATGGTCAGACGCAACCCCTGCTGCACCTGGGCTGCACCTCGCCAACATGCTCGCGCAAGCTGACGCAATACGTGCGCTATATGCGTTGCAGCTAGCAGCAATCTGTCATTGTGCAGGCATTATCCATGCGCGAGGGTTGCGCAACAAGCGCAACACCCTTGCGCGTGAAAGACGCATGGCGCGCGCTGGCCGCGGGCCTGCATGCGCTCAGATGCCTTGCATATTTAGTTGTGCTGACGCGTACATTGCACTAGGCTTGCGCCATGCAGCCATCACAGAGCCGTTTTGCTAGCGCCGGGAGCACGACATGCTGACTGAACAGGAGCGATCGCGCCTGCGCCGTGTCATCACGTGCCAGAGCAACAAGGGTGGCGTCGGCAAGACCAGCATCAGCACGAACGAGGCCGGCGTCCTTGCCGAGGCGGGCTACAAGGTGCTCCTGATCGACCTGGATCCTCAGGGCGACGTCGCCGACGACCTTGGGTACCGCGGTACCGAGGCTGACGACGGGGGAGCCGCGCTCTTCAACGCGATCGCGATGGACCAGCCTCTCGTTCCCGTCAAGAACGTCCGCCCGAACCTCGACGTCGTCCCCGCGGGCCGACGCACGGCGATGCTCATCGACCACATCCACGGCGAGACGCTCCGCGGGCAGGACGTCAGCGAGACGCTGGCACGCCGGCTGCTCGACATCGCCGACCAGTACGACGTGATCCTCATGGACACGCCACCGGGGGAGGGCACCATCCAGACGCTGGCGCTGGTCGCCGCGCGGTGGATTCTCATCCCGACCCAGCCCGACGACAGCTCTCTCCGCGGGATCTCAAGCCTCGCCGACCGCGTGGTCGCCGTCCGGCCCAAGAACCCGGAGCTCGCCGTCCTCGGCGTCGTGCTGTTCCCCGTCGCCAAGAGTGGTACGCGCATCCTCGCGGACACCCGTTCGATGCTCGAGGCGATCATGGGCGGCGTCGCACCAGTGTTCGCCGCGACCATCCGACAGGCCCAGGCATCCGGGGTGAACGCCCGACGTCGTGGGCAGCTCGCGATCGAGCTCGCACGAGACGCGGACGAACAGGAGCCCTGGTACAAGGTCCTGCGCGCCGCGAAGGACGCCCCGGCTGACGCAACGACCGCGAAGCGCGGAGTGCGGATCGCCGACAGTGCCAACAGCCTCGCCGGCGACTACCTCCGTCTGACCGAGGAGATCCTCACCACCCTCGCCGCCCACGAGCGGGCCCAGGCAGCGACGGAGGCCGGCGCATGAACGCCGCAGCCGACACCAACGAGCCCGGCAAGGCTCGCCCCGCGCAGCACGAGGACCTCAGCGCCAAGTTCGGCGCCATGCTCGCCCGCCCAACCGCCGCGCCAGCAGCTCCTGCACCCGCCGACACGGCATCCCGCGCGGAATCGGCAATGCTTGAGCCGAAGACACCCGCAGCCGCACCCGAGCGGTCGGAACCGTCCAGTGCACCGCGCACCCAGGCTCAGCCGAAGGACCGGGCACCGCGCAAGCAGCGGGCTGCAGTCAGCGACATCCCTCCGGAGAGCGTGGCTCCGGCCGCAGACGGGACGCCGTCGAAGGCGGACCAGGCGATCCCGTTCAACCTGCCGCTGCGAGTCTGGAACCGCCTCGAGGCGTACCGCCGCGCAACGGGCATCAGCAACCCGAACATCCTCTTCAACGCCATCGAGGCGACCTACGAACGGCTCCCCGAGCTCGTCGCGGCGCGGACCGTCAGCTTCGGCGGCGGCACCGGTGGCGGCACACGACTGTTCAACCGTCCGCAGACCGCCGCACAGCGGGCCGACGACGGCGAGACCAAGAAGCAGCTGATCATCCGGGTCAACAAGGAGAACAAGCAGATCCTCGACGACCTGTGGCCCGAAGTGGGCGCTCCGAACCGAACGGTGATGGCCGTGGCTGCGCTTGACGACTTCCTTCCGAACGACGACTGAAAGGCAACACATGACTGTCACGACTGAGGGCAAGGGGGCTCGGCGGGGGATCGGATCTCGATCTCGTAAGCCGAGGACCTCAAATCGTGCCCAGCTTCCGACGCCGGTCTCATCGCGGCGACGCCCGATGGTGATCGGGCTGGGGGTGGCGCTGGTCGTCATCGGTGGGCTGACGACCTACCTGGTGGCCAACGGTCAGAGCAACACCGTCACAGTGCTCGAAACGAAGTCGAGCGTGGCGCGGGGGGACACCATCACCGCCGAAGACCTCAAGCCGATCCAGATCACCACGGGGCAGGGCACCGGTGCGTTCACACCTGACCAGGCTGCTCAGGCCGTCGGGAAGGTCGCGCTGGTCAACCTGCCCTCGGGCACGTTCGTCACGGCGAAGAACGTCGGGAACAGCCTGCCGGTTGCGAACGGCTCTTCCGTGGTGGGTGTGGCCCTGACCGCGCAGCAGATGCCCTCGTACCAGGTCACGCCCGGTGACAAGGTCCGGGTCGTCGTAACGCCCGTCGCGCAGGGCGAGCCGCCGGAGAACACCCCGCAGAGCTACAAGGCGACCGTCTTCGCGACGAAGTGGAACAGCAAGACGAACCAGTGGATCGTCGACCTGGTGGTGCCGAACGCGCAGGCCACCATCATCGCCGCGACTTCCGCGACCGGCCGTGTGGCGCTCGTCGTCGACTCCGACGCCGCAGACACGTCGGGAGACTGACCCGTGGCCGTCATCACGTTTCTCAGCGTCGCGGGCGCACCGGGCACCACCACCTCGGCGGTCGCGACGGCCATGCAGTGGCCACGACCGGCGCTGTTCATCGAAGCCGACATCGCCAAGACGAGCAGCATCCTGCCCGGGTTCTTCCGCGCGCAGTACCCGCACACCCGCGGCCTCTCCACGCTCTCCCTCGAACACCTGCGCGGTGAGCTCAACCCCCGCGGCATCCTCGAGTCCGCGTACCGGCTCGGTGAGCGCTACTTCGTCGCTGGCTTCGACTCAGCCGCCGCCGGCGCCGGCACCACATCACTGTGGGGTGCCCTCGCCGGCACGCTCGCCGCGTTCGAGGGCGCGAACACCGACGTCCTGATTGACCTCGGCCGCTACGGAGTCAACGACGTCCGAGCGCCCCTCCTGCAAGCGGCGGACAGTGTCCAGGTGACGCTGCGGCCGACGCTGCCGGAGATCTACGCCGCACGCGACCGCGTGGCCGACCTCCGGACCCGGCTGCAGCCGGTCGGGCACGTGGACCACCTCGAGCTGTGGCTCGTCGACGACGTCGGCGAGCAGTACGGGCAGGCGGAGGTTGCGAGCCTGCTCGACCTGCCGATCTCAGCACGCATCGACCACGACCCATCCGCTGCCGCGGTGTTCTCCCGCGGCAGCAACCCACCGGGGAAGTTCGACCGGTCCCGGTTCCAGCGAGGCATCAAGGCCGGCATCGACACGATCTCGCAGAACATCCAGCAGCGACAGGACCGCCTCGGCGTGCGCCCGTCCGAGACCGAGGAGGCCACGGCATGACCAACGCACCCGAGCAGCGCACCCTCAGCGGCCTGCCACTCTTCGGCGCCAGCAGCGACCCGGCAGCGGTCCAGGTCATCCCGCCGGCGCCGCAGCGCTCCGACCGCGGCACCGAGACCCGTAGCCCCGGCCAGCACCTGCTCGCAGCGGCCGGGCGGCAGCAGCCGCCCCTGCCGCCGACGTCGGCTCCGGCGCCGGCGCCGGCGCCGGTCAGCGCGCTCGCACAGGACGAGCCGTCGCCGAGCACGGGGGAGTGGGGCGAGGGGGACTGGGATCTGGTCGCGCAGCTGCGTGTCACGGTGGCGAACAACCTCGCCAACGCCGCCGGCGCCGACATGTCCGACGCCGACCGCCGCGAGCTCGCCCGCACGCACATCGCGGAAGCGATCAGCGCGCACATCGACCGGGTCGTCCGGGAGAGCGGCGACAGCACGGCATGGACCTCGGAGCGGCGCCACGCGATCTCCAAGGCCGTGTTTGACTCCGTGTTCGGCATCGGCCGGCTGCAGCCCCTCATCGAGGAGGAGGGGATCGAGAACATCCACATCATCGGCCACGACACCGTCATCGCGTTCTACGCAGACGGACGGATCGAGGCCAAGCCACCGGTCGCGCGATCCGATGCCGAACTGCTGGAAGAGCTGCAGTTCATTGCCGGCCACGTCAACGGCACCGAGAACTCCCGCCCGTTCAGCGCCTCGGACCCGCAGCTGGACCTCGACCTTCCCGGCGGCGCCCGCATGACCGCCACCGCCCCGCCGATCGAACCCCGACCCTCCGCGACAATCCGTGTGCACCGCTTCGTCGACGTGACGCTGGCGAGCATGTCGGCGGTGAACCGCACTCTGACGCCGCCGGCGGTGCTGTTCCTGCAGGCAGCCGTGCGAGCCTCACGCCGCATCGTCGTCGCGGGAGCTCCTGGAACTGGCAAGACCACGCTCATGCGTGCGCTGTGCAACTCGATCGACCCGTTCGAGCCCATCGTCACGATCGAGAAGGAGTACGAGCTCTACCTCGACCGGATGGGCGATCGGCACCACCTCGTGTACGCGATGCAGCACCGTCAGGGGCAGGGCGAGCGTCTGCCGGACGGCACCACTCCCGGCGAGGTGAACGTGGTGCGGCTGTTCGACCAGGGCCTCCGCAAGGACACCCGCCGCTTCATCGTCGGCGAGGCACGAACGGCTGAGGAGATCGAAGCGATGTTCCAGGCGTTCCAAACCGGTGTCGGTGGCATGTGCACGATCCACGCCGAGAGCGCGTCGGACACCATCGGCCGTATCGCCCGCCTGGCGATGCGCACCCCCGGTGTCACGCGCGACGGAGCGTACGAAGAGATCGGGCAGGACATCGACCTGATCGTCCACATGGACCGGATCCTCGAGGACGGCCGGTTCCGCCGCATCGTGACGGAGATCGCCGAAGTGCAGGCCGGGGAGGAAGGCAAGCCGCCCGTCGCGCACGCCATCTTCCGCGCCAACCCCGCGACCCACGACCTCGAGGCGGTCGGCCGCCCCACTGCGCGCCTGCTCGACCGGCTGGTCGCTGCCGGCCTCGACGAGTCGAAGTCGCTGCTGCCCGGAGGTGACCTGTGAACGCCGCCATGCTCGCACTGACCGTGATGCTCGCCCTGCTCGGCGTCCTGGTCGTCCTCACCGCGTTCCTGCCCGCTCCGGACACCGCCGGACGAGCGCCGAGCGCCATGCGACGCCGCGTCGAGTCGTGGCGGGGCATGCTCACCCGACGGAACCAGATCCTGCTGCTCGCCGGCCTCGCCGGCGGCGTACTCCTGTTCGCGGTGTCGGGCTGGTTCATCACCCTGATCGCGGTGCCGGCCGCGGTCATCGGGATCCCGGCACTCCTCGGACGGGGCAACACCCCGGCGGAGATCTCACGCCTCGAGTCGACGGAGCAATGGACCCGCAGCCTGTCGGGCCTGATCGCCTCCGGCAGCGCGAGCATCGAGCAGGCGATCGCCCTGTCGGTGCAGAGCACCCCGAAGGACATCGCCGAGCCGGTCAACCGACTCGCGGCGCGCATCGCCGCACGGTGGTCGACCGAGGACGCGCTGCAGCAGTTCGCCAACGACCTCAACGACTCCACCGCGGACCTCGTCGTCGCGCACCTCAAGCTCGCAGCCGGCGTCCGCGGCGCCGGACTCGCCACCGCGCTCGAGGACCTGGCGCAAGACGTCTTCGACGAGGTCAAGGCGCGCCGCCAGGTGGAGGCAGACCGCGCGAAGACCAGGCAGGTCGTCCAGTTCGTCACCTACGTCACCCTCGGGCTGCTGGTGCTGCTGCCGTTCGGCAACCAGTTCTTCGCCGCGTACAGCACCCCCACCGGACAGCTGATCCTCACCGCGTGGCTCGGCGCGTACGTCGCGCTGCTGCTGCTGATCAAGAAGCGCACGCAGACCCGCAAGGCGCCGCGCATCCTCGCCGACGACTCAACGCACGGAGGTCGCTGACCATGTGGCAGACCGCACTACTGCCCGGCATCCTCATCGGGCTTGGCCTCACGTTCCTGGTCGCACAGCTGCTCCCGACGCAGCCGAAGCTCTCGGCCGCGATCGAGCGCCTCGGCGCGACGCAGGACGACACGCTCACGGGCGACCGCGCCAGCCAGAGCTTCGAGACCCGCGTCGGCGGTTGGGTGCGTTCAGTGCTCCCCGACTTCCGAGCGTTCGCGATCCCCACCCGGGACCTCTCGCTCATCGGCTGGTCGGTGAACACGTTCCTGTTCCGGAAGGCCCGGTACGCGGCGCTGCTGCTGGTCGTGCCGTCGCTGCTCGGCATCGAGCTGCAGTACCTCGGCCTGCTGCCGTTCTTCATCCCCGCGATCCTCGGCCCGGTCCTCGCGATCGTCGGCTGGTTCTCCGTGGACATCCAAGTCCGCCGCGAAGCAGCCGCAGCGCGCGAGGAGTTCTCCCGTGCCGTCGCGATCTACCTCGAGCTCGTCGCCGCCGAACGCAAGCGCGGTGCATCCGCCGGCGTCGCCCTCGCCGAGAGCGCAGAGGTCGGCCGCTCGTGGGTGTTCGTCCGCATCCGCGAAGAGCTCACCCGCGCCCGGTACGCCGGCGTCCAGCCGTGGGACGCGCTCAGCCGCTTCTCCGACGAGATCTCCGTCCCCGAACTCAACGACGTCGCGAACATCATGCGGCAGTCGGGGGAGCAGGGATCGGCCGTATATGAAACACTTAGGCAGCGGGGGAAGTCGCTTCGTGTGCAGCTACTCAATGCCGAGCAGACCAGGGCAAACAAGACGACGCAGCTGTTGGCTGTACCGATGACCGGCCTCGCTGGGGTGTTCGTGGGGATCATCATGACGGCGCTCCTGCTGAACCTGGTCAACAGCTAATGTCCGAATCGGGGGCGACGATGTCACCTACTCGAAGAGAAGGATCAACCACAACAAGGGGAGGAACGATCATGAACACTCTTTCGAAGGCCACGCTGGCCCTCTACGCGGCGGGACACCGTCTCTACAGCCGGGCACGGGGCCGCCTCGAGGAACGATCCGAGCACGGTGGTGAGGTGATCGGCTGGATCCTGGTCGTCATCGGCGTCATCGCGATCGCCGTCCTCGTCATCGCCGCGGTGAACGGGTACGCATCGCGGAAGACCGGCGAGCTCGGGAACTAGGCGGGGATCCTCGCCATGTTCCTCCGCCGTCGCGCCGCTACCGCGTCACCTGCCCACGCAGGTCGACGCGGTAGCGAGCGCGGGTCGGCGTCGATCGAGATGGTGATCGTCTTCCCGCTCTTCGTCATCCTGCTGTTCTCGATCGTGCAGGGCGCCGTCTGGTACTCAGCACGCAGCGCAGCACAAGCCGCCGCCGCGACCGCCCTCAACGCCGCGCGGACCTACCAGTCCGACTCGTCGGACGGTATCGCCGCCGGCGAAGCGTTCCTCGCACGCAAGTCGATCGTCAACGGCGGCCACGTCAGCGTGAGCCGATCCGACACCACCGTCACTGTCACCGTCACCGGACGCTCGGTGTCGCTCGTGCCCGGCCTGCCGCTGGACGTCAGCAGCACCGTCACCGGTCCCGTCGAACGATGGGTGGGCTGACGATGCGCAAGCTCCTCCGCCGATCCCAGCACGGCTCGATGTCGATCGAAGCGGTCATCATCACCCCGATCGTGGTGCTGTTTATCCTGTTCGCCGTGGCCTGTGGCCGGTTCGGGCTGGCGCAGCAGGCAGTCCAGAACGCCGCCAACGCAGGCTCGCGCGATGCCTCGCTCGCGCGCTCGAGCAGTGACGCGGAAGCCCAAGCTCGTGCCGGCGCACAGGGCTCCATGAGCTCGCAGAACGTCAAGTGCGCAGCGATGGGAGTCAACGTCGACGCCAGCGGCATCGACGCTCCCCTCGGCAGCATCGGCACCGTCCGTGCCACGGTGAGCTGCGACGTCAGCTTCGCGGACATCGCGTTCCCGGGACTGCCCGGAAGCATCCACGTCGAGCGGTCCGCCGCGTCGCCCGTCGACCCCTACCGGGAGCGATCGTGAAGACCATCCGCACACGGCTCACGCGAGCCCGCAACGAACGCGGCAGCCTGAGCATCTATCTGCTGCTGTTCACCGTGGTGCTCGTCGGGATCATCGGCTTCGTCGTTGACAGCTCCGGCAAGTACCAGGCCGACGCCTCAGCCCAGCAGATCGCCGACAACGCCGCCCGTGCGGCCGCGAACTCGATCAGCGGTGACGCGGTCTACACCGGCTCGCTCAGTATCAACGCCGGCCAAGCCGAGACCACCGGACGCAGCTACCTCGCCGCCGCGGGCGTCAGCGGGAACGTCACCGTCACCGGCCAGGTCGTCCACGTCACCGTCACCTCGAACTACCGAACGAAGTTCGTCAGCCTGTTCGGCTTCAACTCCCTGCCGACCCACGGCGACGCGTCCGCCGAGCTCATCACCCAGTAAGGAACCACGCCATGCACACGACCTCACGACACCGAGTCCTCGGCACCGTCGCCGGCGTCATCATCGGCAGCGCCCTCCTCGCCGGATGCACCACCCAGCCCGCAAGCGACCCCACACCGAGCGCGACGACGACCAAGACCGCGACGCCGACTCCCAGCGCTACGTCCACAGCCGTCGCTGCTCCGAAGAGCGATGACGAAGCGCAGACCGAGGCCGGGAAGACGCTGCAGCGTGAAGTCGCAGCCGCGAACGACGCGCTGAACAACAACGGCGAGGGGATGGATGAGGTCGCGAAGTACGCAACCGGCCCTGCACTGCAGACCATCAAGCAGTCCGCGGAGGCGTCACGCCTGGACAAGACGACCCGGTCGGGAAAGCAGGTCATGACCGTGCTCAGCGGCTACTCCGGGGAGCTGGTCGCGGACGGGACGAAGGTGCCGTTCGGGTCGGTGACGCTCTCCGTGTGCAACGACACCAGCGACGTGAAGTACGTCAAGGCCGACGGCAGTGAGAACCAGCGTCCTGCCTCGGATCAGACCAAGCTCAACGTGAGCGTGATCTACAGCCCGGCGGATCACGCCTGGTTCGTTCGGAACTTCGAGCAGGTGGCGACCTCATGCTGACCGGTACCAAGCGCTTGAGCGCACTCGTCTTCGCCGTCGTGGTGGCTGCAGTGACGTTGGCGGCGCCCCAGGCAGCTTCCGCTGCCAGCGGTGGCGTCGACTGCGACGTCTTCGGGAACTGCTCAACCCACGTAGACGACCCCGGTCAGCAGGGCGGCGGGGGAGGTGGGTCGCAGGGCGGCGGGTCTTCCGCGAACCCCGGGACAGGAATCCCTGCAGGCCCGACGAAGTGTGAGAACGACGGGCAGGAGATCCCGTGCTCGAACGACTCCGGTGCCTGGAACAGCGGCCAAGGCTGCTACGTCAAGGTCGCTGCGGATCAGCCCCCGGCTCCTCCCGGTGGTGCTGCGACCGGAGCCTGGTACTCGTGCACGCCGCCGGACGGTTGCGGTGCGGCCTCAGGTCGCGACTGCTTCGGTGGAACCTTCTGGTCTGACACGCCGCCAGCCGGTGTCAACACGCTCACTCCTGCGCAGGCGGCGCAGCAGCTCGTGAAGACGTTCCAGCTCCGCGGCATCGATGTCGGTCTGGCTCCGGACCCGAACGTTCCCGGGTCGAAGTCCTACGTCGGCGTTCCGGTGTGGATGTGGGTCGACAACCCGCAGCCGCTCACCTACGGGCCCTACGACCAGACGGCAACGCTCGGTGGAGTGACGATCACCGCCGAAGCGAAGGTGACCTCGATCCTGTGGAACATGGGCGACGGTCACACCGTCGCGTGCGGCAGCCCCGGGACGGCCTACACGCCCTCGCGCGGCCTTGCCGACTCGCCTGACTGCGGCTACAAGTACGCGAAGACGTCGAAGGGCCAGCCCGGCGGGCGCTACACGATCACGGCGACGAGCCAATGGGCCGTGACATGGTCCGGCGGCGGCGACTCCGGGACGATCCCGATCACGAAGACGAGCACGACGACTGCCGAGATCGGCGAGCTGCAGTCCGTCAACACAAAGGGGTGATGAGCATGCGCAGATTCCTTGCCGGCATCGGGTCGCTACTGACTCTCGCCGTCCTGCTGGTCGGGATTCCGGTCGCGCTGGTTGCGCTGGCTGGGAACCCGTTCCCGTCGGCCGACCGCTGGGCGTCTCTTCTGACGACCCCGGACTACGCAGGCGGGTTCCTCATCGGCACGCTGCTGCCGTTGATCGCCTGGGTGGCCTGGGCGACGTTCGCGGTGGCGTTCGTGCTTGAGCTGCCGGCGACGATCCGGGGGATCGAGGCGCCGCGCGTCGGCCCGCTGCGGCTGCAGCGGCAGGGCGCTGCCGTGCTCATCGGGGCGGTGCTGGTCATGTTCGCCGGCTTCGGTGCGGCGGTCGGATCTCCGGCCGGCGCACAGGCTGCAGCTCCCGAAGCGGCTGCGACCTCAGTGTCTCAGAGCGTCGACGCCGCACCGGCTGCTGCACCTGACGCACAGCAGACTGCCGCGCCCACCGACGCGGCTCCGGCGGCGGACAGTGCGAACCTGCCGACGTACACGGTCCGCGACGGTGACTCGCTGTGGAACATCGCGCAGCAGCACCTCGGCGATGGCAAGCGCTACCCGGAGATCGCGCAGCTGAACTACGGCGTCCAGCAGGCAGACGGTCACACGCTCACGTCGGATCACTGGCTCAACGCCGGATGGGTGCTCAAGCTCCCCGCTGACGCGAACACCGCCACCCCGACCCAGCACACCGTGCAGCCGGGGGAGAGCCTGTGGCAGGTTGCGCAGAGCACTCTCGGTGACGGCGATCGCTACATGGAGCTCTTCGACGCGAACCAGGGCAAGCCTCAGGCCGACGGTCAGAGCCTCACCGATCCCGGCGTGCTCCGCCCCGGCTGGGTGCTCGAGATCCCCGCGGCCGCGGCCGCACCGGCGGCAGCGGCTGCGCCTGCTGCGGAGACGCCGGCACCGGCCGAGCAGACAGCACAGCCCACGCCGGCACCCGCCGAGCAGACGCCCGCACCGGCCGCGGAGACGCCCGCACCGGCTGCAGAGACCCCGGCACCGACGAAGCAGACGCCGTCGCCGACTGCCGGCCCGTCCGAGGAGGCGCAGCCGACCGAGGAGTCCTCTGCAGCTGCCGCGCCGCAGACGCAGGTGACGGACGTCGACGAGGACGACGCGACGTGGGTGGATGATCTGTTCTCTGCGCCGTGGCGTACTGCCGGCGGGATCGGCGGCGTCCTCGCCGCGGGCCTGCTCACCCTGCTGGGCGTCCGCCGGCTCAAGCAGCTGCGGCACCGCCGACCTGGTCAGCGCATCAGCATGCCGGCGGAGGAGCTGACGACGATGGAGCTCGAGCTCCGCGCCGTCGAGAACCCGCTCGGAATGGACGAGGTCGACCAGACTCTCCGCACCCTCGCCATCTGGGCGCAGGACACCGGTGCCGAACTCCCGCAGCTCTACGCCATCCGCCTCGCCGACGACGAGATCGGCCTGTACCTCGACACGGCAGCCGACCTCCCGGCGCCGTTCGTGCAGCTCAGCGACGACAAGCTCGCCTGGACCGTCGACCCGGCGGGACTCGGTGACCTCGAGCGGACCCCGTCGGCGCCGTACCCGGCGCTGGTCACCCTCGGCCACGACGAGAGCAACGCGCAGATCCTCGTGGACCTCGAGCACCTCGGCGCGCTCAACCTCGCTGGTGACGCGGAGGGCACGACCGAAGCGCTCACCGCACTCGCGATTGAGCTCGCGGTGTCCCGATGGGCCGACGACCTGCAGATCACCCTGGTCGGCATCGCGCCCGGGCTGCCGGACGCACTCGACACCGGCCGAGTCCGGCACGTGGACGACGTCGAGGTGCTGCTGCGGAACCTGCGGGGGCAAGCCGCCGCCGTCGAGCGTGCACTCGAAGGTCTCGGAGTCAGCTCGATCGAGCAGGCCCGTTCCGTCGGTCCCGACGCCGAGGGGTGGACGCCGGAGATCGTGATCCTCGGCGAACTGCCCGACGAGCCGATCCGTGATGAGCTCGCGGCGTTGGTCGCTCGGGTTCCCCGTGTCGGCATCGCAGCGATCAGCCACGGCCACCTCGTGGGGGACTGGACGCTGCAGCTGAACACTGACCGCACCGCGGTGCTGCAGCCGATCGGTCTGCAGCTGACCCCGCAGACGGTGACGCCGGAGGAGTACCGGAAGACGCTCGCGCTGTTCAACGTCACCGATCTCGACTCCGTCGCCGGCCCGACCTGGACCGGCGAGATCGACCAGGTCGAGATCGACGTCGACGAGCTCCCCGGCGCCGCACCCGTCGAGCCGGCACCGGCAGCCGAAGCCGCGCCGGCGCAGACCGTCACTGCCGGCGAGGACGACGCGGAAGCCTGGAAGGGCACCCTCCACCGTGTCCTCGCCCCCAGCAGCGCACAGGCCGCCGCTGAGAGCACCGCGCAGGACAGCGCGCCGGATGATGCCGCCGCATCCGTCCTAGAGCCGCAGACGGCCGCTGAGGGCGTCTCAGAGGCGATTTCGGTTGACGAGGCCTTCGCGGAGCAGCACCCGGCGCTGGCGAAGCTGCAGGACGGCCCGTACGTGCGGCTGCTCGGCAGCGTCGAGGTCATCAACGCCCGCGGGACCGAACCTCGCACCGCGAAGACCTCGTACGTCAACCAGGCGACCGAGCTCATCGCGTTCCTGGCGCTGCACGCGGTGTCCTCCGCTGAGGAGGTCAGCAACGCGATCTGGCCGGGGAAGTCCCCGAACGGCGACCAGGCGCAGCAGCGACGCAACGGGCTGACCAGCCGTGCTCGCCGTTGGCTGGGCCACAACGACGACGGCGACCCGTACCTGCCGCCTGTTGGGCAGGACAAGTACCGCGTCGACGGCGTCACCACCGACTGGCAGGTGTGGCTCGAGCTGATCGGCGACGACCTGCCCACGACGTCGACGCCGGATCTCGTCGCCGCGCTGCAGCTGGTGCAGGCGCAGCCGTTCAGCGGCGTGAAGGAGAAGCGCTACGGCTGGGCCGAGCGTGACCGCATGGAGATGATCGCTGCGATCGGTGACGCCGCGCACGAGCTCGCCGCGCGGTCGCTCAAGATCGGTGACTTCGCCAACGCACGTCTCGCGGCCGCGGTCGGCCGGCAGGTCGACCCGATCAACGAGGTCTACTGGCGAGACGCCATCAAGGCCGAGTACCAGGCCGGCGACCCTCAGGGTGTGGACCGCATCGTCGCTCAGCACGCGACCTTCCTCGAGAGCTTCGAGGACGGCTACGAGCCCGAGGACGAGACCGCGGAGCTCATCCGCCGCATCCGCGAACGCCAGACGATCTCGAGCTGAGGTCATCGTGGTGAGCACCGAAGTCCCTCCCGCGCCGGCGACGCCGGCGGCTCCCGTCGCGCAGCGGTGGCATGCGCCGCTGCGCGTGGGGGCCGTCGGCCTTGCGGTGCTCGAGTTCGCGATCGCCACCCTCGGCGCAGCTGGCCAAGAGTGGACCGTGCCGGCGCTGGTGGTCATCCAGTTCGTCGTCGTCCTGTGCACGGGGATCTGGCTCACGGCGATCGACCTCCGAACGAGGATGCTCCCCAACGCGATCGTCTACCCGCTCGCCGTCGTCGTCGGTGCCGGCAGCCTCGCGATCGCGATCGCCGACCACGACATCACCCGGCTCTGGTGGTCCCTCGCCGGCGCCGCATCCATGTGGGTGCTCTACTTCGCGCTCGCCCTAGCCGGGGGAGTGGGCGGCGGCGACCTCAAGCTCGCCGCGATCCTCGGCGCGTGGCTCGGCACGTGGGGCTGGGAGCCGGTCCTCGCCGGCGCGATCCTCGCGTACGTGATCGCCATCCCGCACACCCTCGTCGTCCTGGTGCGCACCAGATCGACTCGCCAGTGGATCGCGTTCGGCCCCTACCTGCTCGGCGGCGCGATCGCGGCCGCGGTCCTGCACCTCATCGGCGTCGCCGCGTAGGGAGCACTGCAGGGTGCTAGCTGTTGTCGTCGGCCGGACGCCACTCGGTGCTGACGCCCATCCGTTCGGCAAGCGTCGTGAGCTCGGTCTCCCAGCGGCGTTGCACCCGCGAGCAGTCCCAAGCGATCAGCGCCGCGTTGAGCATGGCGGCCGCGATACCGATCGTGCCGCCGGCCTCGGGGAGCGCACCGAAGGTGCGAAGCCCGACACCGGCAGGGGACCGGTCGTCGGTCATCAGGTACAAGTCCACGACTCCGGTCCCGGCGTGCGAGAGCCGCGTCAACAGTCGGTAGTGGCTGTACAGGCCGTCGGTGCCGGCGAGCTCCTTCATGCGCTGCTCGAGGACGAACCCTCCGGCGTCCCGGAGCTCGTCCGCGAGCGCGAGCGCATCATCGTGGGCTGCAGCAGCCCAGTCCTCGAACCCGTCCCGTGCCATCAGCTCCTTGAACAGCTTCCGGCGTTCGTCGACGCCCTTCTTCACCAGAGCTCGGAAGTTCTGCGGGTACACCACCAACCAGCCAGCGGTGACGGCATCCTCGAGGAGGAGCCGCACTACCGGAGCTGCAGCGATCGGCTGCTTCGCGTTGTAGAGCGTGAGGACCGCGCGGCCACACTCGACGGCGTGCGAAGTCAGCGCCCAGACAGCCAAACCGGCCTGCACTCGCTCGCTGAGGAACGACACTTCCTCGGTGAGATCCTGCGACTCCCAGAGCGCGATGAGGTACCGCAGCACCGCCCGCGAGTCGCGGGTGTTGACCGGCGGTGTCGGCGACGTCGAATCGGCAGTCATGGGTCTCCTCCTCGATGACCCTAGAACCGTGTCGGCAACGCCGTCGGCGCCTCTGGCTACGCTCACCGCATGGAACAGATCGCTACGCACGTGAACATCAGCCGTGACGTCCCTGTGGGCGCAGGCGACGGCGTCTGGAAGCTCACGCTGTTCTCGGACACTGGGTACGTCGTCGACGCCATCGTGCTCCCCACACGGGACCGCAAGGCGAACCCCCTCGAGGAGGCGACCGACGCCCTCCGGGAGCGGCAGTACGGAGTCCTGGGCTGGGTGCAGCCGGACGACGAAGAGTGGAACGCGGAGGTTGCGCGGTTCGGAGCGCAAGACACGATTACCGTGCACTTCGTCGACGAGGGGCTGCATCTGTCCGGCACGGTCGAGTCGTACGGCACGCCCCGCTTCGTGGAGCTCGAGGTCGAGAACCCGGACTACCCCCGCTGGTGGATCCTCGCGGACCAGCCGGAGCGCGGCAGCGCGGACGCGCACTATCGGCCCTACGAGGGCCTTGAGACCGACGGAGACGTGCCGCTGTGCACGGACGCACGCTGAGCTCGCTCTCGCGATGACGCTTTCCTCGGGCGAGCGGCAGGTATACCGGATCTACGCCTTGGTCGATCCGCTCACTGGCGAACCGCATTACGTCGGCCAGACGGCGGCCACTCTTGCGGACCGCCGGCGCGACCACGTACGAAAGCCCGGCAGCACCAAGAAGGGCGCGTGGATCCGCGAGCTTCTTGCTGAGTACCGGGAGCCGCAGATCGTGCTGATCGAAGAGTTCACCGGCTGCCGCCGGGAGGCCTACGAGCGGGAGTCGTTCTGGATCCGTCAGCTGCAGTCCGAGGGGCGCCCAATCCTGAACTGACAGAGGCGACGCCGCCACGCGATACACATCAAGACCATGTGAGCTATAACGTTTGTACCTGTTATTGGGTACAATCGTTGTATGGCAGGGGCAACGATGGCGCGGCTCGCGGAGGTCGCGGAACAGCGATGGGGGCTGGTCACGACCGAGCAGGCGGCGGCCGTCGACGTCAGCCGCAACACGCTCACCCGGCTCACCGCGTCGGGGGCGCTGGTGCGGGTCGCGCAGGGCGTGTACCGAATGGCCGGTGCGCCGGAGCTCGAGCACGAGGGGATCTACGCCACGTGGCTCGCGCTCGGCGGCGCGACCCGGCCGGCGTCCGAGGCGGGTGTGGCGCCGGTGGTCGCCGCCGGGGTGACGGCCGCGATCCTGCACGGCATCGGCGACTTCTACCCGGAGCAGACGGACTTCATCGTCCCGGAGCGCCGTGGCACGAGACTGCCGGCACGGCTCCGGGTGCGATCGCTGACGCCGGCGGAAGTGACCTTCGCCGAGAGCGTGCCGACGCTGACAGTCGAGCGGACGATCGCGGACCTGGTCGGGCTCTGGATGGACCCGTCGCTGGTGGCTGACGCGCTGTTCTCCGCGTACGAGCAGGGCACATTCGTCCGGCCGTGGCAGCTCGCCGAGTACCTGGAACCGCTCGCCCGGCCGGCGGGCTTCCGCGACGGGGAGGACTTCGCGGCCGACCTACTGGCGCTGGCTGGGATCCGGAACCCGGTGGCGCATGGCTGAGGGCGGGTACGGCAGTTGGACGGCGATCTCCTCGGCGATCAAGGCCGCCGCGCAGCGCGCCCGCTCGGAGGGCACCACGAACCAGGACGTCGCAGCGCAGATCGCCCAGGCCCGCCTCGACCGGTTCCTGTCTCGGGTGTTCGCCGAGGGGGAGCAGTCGGAGTGGCTGCTCAAGGGCGGCGGCGCGATGCTCGCCCGGGTCTCCCACACCCGCGCGACGAAAGACGTGGACCTAGCCTCCTCGAGCGGAGATCTCGACGAGGCGCAGGCGGCGCTCGAGCGGGCCGCGGGGCAGCAGCTCGACGATCACCTCCGGTTCGAGCTCACGGCCGCCCGCCCGACCGGTCGAGGCGACAACCAGCCCGGCGTCCAGACCCGACGGCTGCTGTTCTCGTGCCTCGACGCGCAGACCGGCCGGAAGGTGGGGGAGGTGCCCGTCGACGTCGTCGTGGGACCGGCGCCCGTCGGGACCGTGGAGACCGTCACCCCTGCGAACCGGCTCGCGCTCCCGCGGGATCTCCCGGCGCCGCAGTACCGGCTGTTCCCCGTCGCAGACCAGGTGGCGGAGAAGGTGTGCGCCACGCTGCAGGACTACGACGGCAAGCCGAGCAGCCGCGTGAAGGACCTCGTCGACCTGGTCACCATCGCCCGGACGCAACAGATCAGCATGCGTGAGCTGCACGCCGCGATCGAGCACAAGCGCCGGCGCACCAACCTCGATCCGATCGGGACGTTCGCCGTGCCCGACGGCTGGGACCGGCAGTACCGCACCCTCGCGGCGGCGACCCCGTCGGCTGGTGGGATCACCGACGTCCACGAAGCCGAACAGTTCGTCCGCACCCTCGTCGACCCGGCCCTCGCCGGCGACAGCGACCAGACCTGGTCGCCCGGCCACGGCTGGCACGCTGCAGACGAAACACCACCGGCAGCCGACAGCGCTGACGATCGGCCCGTGCACGTCGATGCCCATGTTCGCAGCGGGCACCCGGTCAGCGAGCATTACCGCGGCCGCCGCAACTCCGGAGCCTGACGGCCCCTCGAACGGGGTCCAAATGGGGTCTGCCGGCAAGCAGACGGCCCCTCTACGATCGATCGGCAGGCAGGAGGGGTGGGGATGCCGTTGCAGAAGATCGCGCGAGAGTGGCGCGACGTCTACGCGAACGAGATCGCTCGCGCCGTCTACGAAGGCCGCGAGCCGGATCCGCATGCGTTGAACGCCTGGGCACGCTACGACGCCGCAAGCCGCTCGGACAGCCCATTCGGCGCGCACCAGGCAACCACCCACGAAGGAACTCCCGATGCTGCTCATCCTTGACGCCAACGCCGTCGTGACCAACCCCGAGCTGCAGGGCGGCGCCTGGCGCGGCATCAAGGACGCGATCGCCGACGGAACCCTCACCGTGATCGCGCCCCGCATCGTCGCGGCGGAAATCACAGCGAAGGTCCAAGCGAACCGGCGGGACGTGCGGTTGCGCGGCGACGCTCGCAGAGCCCCAGCGGCAGTGCAGGAAGCGTTGCAGAAGGCCGCCGACGAGATCGAGCAGTGGGCCTCGCGCTACGACGCCGAGGTGTGGCTCGGCGCCGACGGGGTACTCATCCGAGACACCCCGACGATCAGTCACGACGACGTCTCCCAGCGGGCCATCGACCGCCGACCACCGTTCGATCAGAACGGCGGAGGCTACCGGGATGCGCTGCACTGGTACACCGTGCTGGACATCATCCGCGAGCACCCCGAGGAAACGATCGTGTTCGTCTCGAACGACGACGGCTACCAGAGCAGCAAGGGCAGCGGGCAGCTCCACCCCACGCTCCTGGCAGAAGCCAGCGAGATCCTGACGACGGGGAGCATCCAGCTCTACCGGAACATCAACGAGTTCGACCCGCCCCAGAAGTACGCCAGCGAGGAGAACCGCACCACGCCCGACCCTGACCACCTCGAGCAGCTCGTGGCTGCGCTCTTTCCCGATGGCACCCTCCACGCTCCCGAGATCTGGATGGCGTTCGACGTCGAAGAACCCGTCGACGCCGACGTCAGCGATCCCGGAACACCCGAGCTGGTCTTCTCCTACGTCCGGGACCTCGTCGACGGTGGCCGGTCGTACCGAACCCGAATCCGGCTCACCGCCCGCGTGGTTCTCGACTGGATCAACTGGCCCGACGAGGTCGACGCGAGCGCCTACGAAGAGCTCGACATCACCGCCGAGTACACCGTGGACGGTGACGGCTTCCACGTCGCCGAAGACCGCACGCACCTCGCTCGAGCCCCCTGGTTCACCCCGGCCGAGAACACACGACCAGACCCCACCGCGGCAAGCCGAGCGGCCGCCGTGAAGGTGCTCAACGACGAACGCTTGCGCCAGATCGCGACGTCGATCGATCTCAGCCAGCTCGACGACACCGCTGCTCTCCTGGCACGGCATGCGATCCCGCTGACGTTGGCGAGTGCGATGGCGGACCTCGCGAAGCGCGGGTACACCCCGAACCTCGCCATGACGTCTCTCGCTGCGAGCGTGGCCGAGCGCGCCGGACGGCTGGCCGCCGCTGACAGCGGTCCGGTCGCGAGGATGGCTGCCGAGATCGCCCGACGAGGAGTCACGCCGCCGCCGACGGGCATCCTCGCGGCCGCCGCCGCGGCGGCAGCCGCGGCCGCACAACTCCCGTCGGACGACACGGACGATCCCGAAGACACCGACGACGCCGACGCCGACGGAAACGACGAGCTCGGCTCCGACCCCTCGGACGCATAGGAAATGTCAGTACACTGCAATACGAACGCAATGCGCGCGCAACACCAACGCTTGCTCGGGGCCACGCCTAGGATCACGCCCCGTGAGGGACAGCGATCGTGAGGCACTGCAGTGGCTGACGGTCGAAGAGCTCGCGAGCCGACGTCGGCAGCTGGTGCGCGACTACGACCGAGCCACACGACAGCCGAACCCGGACTCAGCCCAGATCGCGAGGATCTCAGACGAGGCCGCGGCGATCGACGACGTGCAGCGAGGGCGTCGATGATCTAGCGGTTCGCCGCTCGATCACGACCGCGGAGCTCGCGGTGTCGAACACCGGAGCGCCAGATCCACGCTTCCTGCTTTCGCCCCTGCCACCCCCACTCGACAAGAACGGCGTCCGTCGTCCAAGCCGTGGCGAACCCCTTCACACGATGCAGGAAGGTCGGGAACTGCACCCACGCATGGACCGGCATCGGCTCGGAGGCGCGCACGACATCAGACCCACGGGCCTCCTCGGACAGCGAGAAAGGGTCGATCAGCTGCACCTCGGGATGCTCCGGGGGCGCCCACGCTCGAGTCTTCGCCATCACCACTCCGAACATTCGAAAGTTTGTTCTAATGGTGGCATGGGTAAGAACGGGAGGTACTCCTCCGACATCACGAGGTCGGCGGTGAACGACTTCATCACGCGGCCGCGGCCGATCTCGCTCAGCGCGCAGGAGCTCGGCGATGACGAGATCCACGAGCTCGTCGACGACGAGAACGTGGTCGCGTGGGTGCGCTACCCGGAGCAGCCCGTCGAGGTCGAGGGGCGCGTCATCGCGTACACGGACCGCGCCGCCCAGATCGAGTTCCACCACCGTGACGGCAGCACGCAACGCGCGTGGGTGTGGCACGGCGCAGTACGTCGGCCGGCGCCGGGGGAGCGGACCCGCTGACAGCTCGCCGCCGACGGGTCTCGCGATTGTCGGTCGGTGGGTGGATCATGGACGCGGAGATCCGTTTCCCCCCAATCGGGTCTCTACCCCCTGGCGGGGGTCCGCTTCCCCCAAGTGGACCCCCGCCCTCTCTCTTCGTCTGACCGGTGAGAGGATGCGGACATGGCGAAGCCGGCACGAGCAGCCAACGTGTATCCCGAGTCCACCCAGACCGCGGTGCTCGAGCTGTCCGAGTTCTTCACCTACCGACAGCTCAGCGAGCTCATCGGCCGGAGTCCGGAGACGATCCGCCAGTGGCCCGACCGAGTGCGGGAGGCCCCAGAGCCGTACCGAGCTCGGCTCATGCTGACGTACGAGATCGTCTGTCAGCTCCTCGTGTGGAGCCGCACCCCCAACATCGCCGGCTACTTCCACACGCCGTACAACGGGCGCACCGTCTCGCAGGCGATCCACGACTGGACACGAGCCGACCGGTACGACGACCTACTTGAAGTCATCGCGGATGGGCAGCAAGCCATGATCGACGCCCTCGCACCAACCATGCGTGGACGGGGTCAACAACGACCAGAGCAGCACACGGCAGAGAGCGCCCGACGGGAGGGCCAGCTCCTCGCCGAGGCGCTTGCATCTGGCACGAGCCTGCAGCACGACGGCACGATCGTCTCCGACGGCAGGATCATTGGAGTGCTTCGCGGTGACCGAGCCCTGCTTGACCCATCATCGACGTTGCGGCTGTTCTCGAACCCGACCGGGCTGAGTCAGCCAGACCAGCGAACCCACTACACGCAGCTCCTGCTCACCCTCGGCTGGCTGCGCCCGGCGAAGGACGGCAAGTCGACCCGCCCGTTCCGGATCAACGGCAAAGTGCAGCGCGCGTGGGATCTCCCGAGCTCCCTCGTTGCCAGCTCCGAGAGCGACCTCGTCGGAGTTCGCTGAGGGGTTGAACCTGGCTCATCCTTGGCGTTGGTTGAGCGTTTCCTATGCAACGAAGCACTTCCGCGGGTGCACGAGTGGCGTGCAGAGGCGTTACAACCTGCAACGAAGCCCGCTCGTCGGCCTCGAAAGACCCCATGCCGGCGGTCGTACGCTCACTTGAACGTCGCTTCGTGACGCGTCGAGAGCGCTTCGTTGCAGTTCTGACCCCAAAACCGGCCTCCGGGCATCCAGATCCGGCTCATTTGTAACGCGTAACCACGCACTGCGAGGCAGGGTTACAGACGATGCGTTACGGGTTTTGGCCCATACTGGTGCGGATCTGCGAGCAGGCGTAACTCCTGTAACGCCGAAAAAGCATGTCTTATAGGGGACCATCTGCGCGGTCTGTTGTTCGTGCCTCGTTGCACAGCGAACATCCAGGCAGCCACGACGCTGGCAACAGATCCGAGAAACTTGGTCTCGCGATGTCCGCAGACGCTGGCTGAGGTCACCTACTCGGGATGTGACCCACCAGCAGCGCTCCGACACGCCGAAACCCAGCAGCCGGTATCTGTATCCGTTTGCTGCTAGGAATGTCGCATGGCTGAAGCACGAAAGGGCGGCCGGCGATCTCGAGGTCGCCGAGTGCAGCTTCCGACGCGCGTCCCCGAGGATCACGGCGAGTTCTACGAAGCGCGAGCTCGCGAGCTCGGCATCCCTGTCAGCAGCTACGTCGCGATGCGCCTGGCGCAGGCCGACGGGCTCGACACCCCCGACTACGTGCTCGAGGAGCTTCGGGTCGCCGAAGCTCGTCGTGCAGCCATCAACGGACAACAGGAGTTCCCGATGCCAAGGACGGCGTAACAGCAAGATCCCCCGCGGCCTGGCAGCCAGCGGGGGATCGGAGCAAGTGGTGGTTCAGAACCTGGAGTCTTGGCGGACTGGTTCTGGACCGGGGGTGGGGCGAAGGTCTTGGCGGACCAACGCTTCCGGACGGACCGAATGGAAAGCGAATCCTGGTGCACATAGTACAGCAGCGCCTGCTCGGATGGTGGGAATCCGAGCCCAGCGTGCGCTCTCTGCGCCCCCAGCAGTGGGGCGGTGATCTGCGTTGAGTCTTGCGACCCCGCCGGTCAGCTCTCCGCGGAGCTCACTCGACCGTGTCTTCAACGCCCTCGAGGAGGGCGGCTACAAGCCCGACAAGCGCGCCGAGACCTTCATGGCTCTGTGCCCGGTGCACGAGGACCGCACCCGCTCGCTCAGCGTCCGCTACGACCGTCACCACGAGAGCGTCCTGCTGCACTGCTTCGGCTGTGACGCCGGCGCCGCCGACGTCACCGCCGCGCTCGGCCTCCGAGTGCAGGATCTGTTCGACCGGCCCCTACCGGACCGTCCGCGAAGCGAGTGGGCGAAGAAGCCCGCTCGAAGCAAGGTCGCATTCCGGTCGCCGAAGAAGACCCCGCCGCGGATCACCCAGCCGGCCGTGATCGTCCTGGACGGGGCGACGTGGGAGCAGACCGCGGTGTACTCGTACACCGACGCCGCCGGCACTGTCGTGCAAGAGGTCGTCCGCGAGCAGACCGTCGTCGACGGCGTCACCCACAAGCGGTTCACGCAGCGGTTCATGGGCGCCCGCGGGCACATGGTCTCGCGCAAGCCGCCGAAGTTCTCACCGGTGCTCTACAACCACGCCGCGGTCCTGCAGGCGGTCGCCGCCGGCACCCCGGTCTGGCTGGTTGAGGGGGAGAAGGACGCCGACAACGCGACCGAGCGTGGCGTGGTCGCGACCACGAACGCGCAGGGCGCCGGCTCCTTCCCCGAGGAGCTCGCTGACGTCCTCGCCGGCGGCGTCATCCACGTCGTCGCGGACCGCGATCTTGCCGGCTACAAGCGGGCGGCGTCGCTGCACGACATGCTCGGCGATCGCGACTGCACGGTGCGGCTGTTCCTGCCCGCGACCCGCGAGGACAAGTCCGACCTGACCGACCACCTCGAGGCCGGCAACGGCTTCGACGACCTGATCGAGATCTCAATCGAAGACGTCGCGGCGCTGACGAAGCTCGCCGAGGCGAGCAAGACCGCCGCCGCGATCTCGATCGCCGAGAAGGAGGCCGCCGCGAACATCGCGAAGGCCGACGAGACCGGCGACGAGAAGTACCGCGAGCGTGCGCAGACCTGGGCTGCTGACGCTGACGCACGGTTCCGGACCCTGGACGCTGCGGCCGGCGGATCGGGGATCCTGTCGGACTCGTACGGTCCCGAGGGCAAGCAGGCCGTGGACGCGATCCGCTCCCTGGCGCTCCTCGCGGCGCAAGTCGCCGTGAAGGCGCACGAGGTCGCCGACGTCCCGGTTCCGGACAAGCTGCGCCGCCGTGTCACTCGCGACGAGCCGACGGTGATCGACATCGGCCGGGGCAACCGCAACGACCCGCCCTCGACGTACCGCGGCAACGACTTCATCCGCGGCGACGACGGCAGCCCGAACGAGGGCACGCAGTACATCGTCCGTCAGGGCGAGACCGTGCAGGTCAAGCACGAGCGCCGCGGCGAAGAGAACACCGTGCGCTTCCTCCGCATCATGCGCGGGTGGGCTGAGGTTCTCAGCACCGCCGTCGAGGACAACGCCCTCGAGTCGTCGACCAGCCGCGGCACCCACAAGATCACGATCAAGTTCTCCCGCTGGGTCCGCACCGCCGACGGCAAGCCGGTGATGGTCGACGACCCCGACGGTTCGGGCCAGCAGGTGCCGGAGATCGAAGAGGCGATCGTCACCTGGGGGCCTGACGAGCTGCGAGACGGCTCCTGGTGGCAGAAGCTGCCGTGGGGATCCCAGTTCCTCGAGTCCGTGTCCCGCAGGGGCAAGGACAGCGCCTGGGACGCGATCTTCTCCGCCCGCCCGGCACCGTCGGCGAACACGACCGTCTACACGGCGATGGGGTGGCGCGACTCCGACGCCGGCCCGTTCTTCGTGCACGGCGGTGGCGGTATCGCCAAGGGCGGCTCGCTCGACCTCGACGTCGAGTTCCCCGACGTCTACCGCGTCTACAACATGCCGGCTCCCACCCGGGACGGAGACGAGCTGCGAGCCGCGTGGGAGCGCGGCACCGGGCCGCTGATCGACGAGCTGCCGCCGCGGGTCATCGCACCGCTGCTGGGCGTGGTGTGGGAGTCCGTCTTCCAGCGCGTCCCTACGATCACGCACCTGGTCGGCGCCCGAGCGTCGTTCAAGAGCTCGATTGCCCGCCTGGCGATGCAGTACGTCGCGCCCGGCCTTGAGCACTTCGGCCGCAAGGAAGTGCTCTCCGGCGCCAACCAGGGCGGCACGAACATCGGTCTCTCCCGCGCCCTGCAGGGGCTGCGGAACCTGCCCGTCCTGATCGACGACCTCGCACCCGACGGCGACGCCAAGGGGGCGCAGAAGCGCCTCAGCGGCCTCGCACGCATGCTCTACAACGGAGTCGAGCGCGTCACCGGCAAGCAGCGCGGCGGCATCAGCATGGACGCTCCCCTCGAGGCGAGCGTCATCACCACGGGTGAGCTGAGCATCGGCGGATCCGGACAGACCCGACTGCTGTCCATCCCGATCGACCCCGGCTCGATCACCGGCGGCGCGGACCTCATGGCCGCGCTCGAGCGCACCGACCGTCGTGAGGCGCGTGGGCTGCTCGGAGCGTCGCTGATCCAGTGGATCGCGCAGCACCGTGACCAGCTGGTCGCCGAGAACGCCACCGATGAAGCCGCGGGCTCGCTCCGGGCGCTCTCGGCGCACTGGCGCAAGCGCGTCACCGGGCTGCCCCACGACCGCGGTGTCCTCGACCGTCTCGCTGGCGCCGCGGCGTCCGCGGACCACGGCATCAAGCTCATGCTCCGCATGATGGTCAACTCCGGCGCGATGTCGCCGGCTCGGGCGGATGCGTTCAACCAGTGGGCCACTGACGGGATCTACGAAGCGATCGCGATGCAGGACGCCGAGAGCGGCGACCCCGCCGAGCAGATGCTCGAGTACCTCCGCGAGGCCGTCTCGAGCGGCATGGGCCACTTCACCACCCCCCAGGGCGATCACCCCGAGGACGCTGAGAGCCGCGGCTGGTCCCTGCGCGGCCGCGGTGACTTCGCGACGTGGAACGCCAACGGGACGCGCCTGGGCATCATCAAGGGCGAGGGCGCCGACGCCCGCCTGCTGCTGCTGCCGTCCGTGGTCCTCGGCGCCGTCAACAACGTCGCCCAGCGCGCCGACGAGACGTTCTCCGAGACCTCGGTGTCGGTCGGATCGTCGCTGCAAGCGCACGGCTGGCTGCACAGCGACAGCAGTGGCCGGCACGCTCGTCCCGTCCGCCTCGGCAAGGGCGTCATCCGGGCCTGGGACATCCCACTGGCGGTGTTCGACGGTGACGCCGGCACCGGCTCCGACGACCCGAAGAACGAGCCGGAGCCGGTCACCCCGCCGAGCCTGTTCGATCTGCCCGGCGGCGGCGAGCCGGTCCGGCCCACGACGCCGGCAGCACCCGTCGACGACGTGGAAGACGACGGCCCGACCGACGACCCGAACGAGCACACCACGGACTACGTCGACACCGCAGAGACCGCGACCGCCGCCCCCGTGCCGACCGCCGTGCTGCCGGCTGCCCCGTCGACGCCGGCCGCGGCTCCGCAGCGGCGCGCAGCGGCAACGGCCACGCCGTTCCGGGCTTCGCTCGCCGTGCTCCACACCGACGGCGTGTGGCTGCCGTCGGGGGAGTGCGTGCAGCCCTCCCAGCCGCTGGTGCACCTCGGTGACGTCGCCCGGCTGGTCGCCGAGCTGAACCTCGGCACGCAGAACGGGTGGAAGACCGAGGACGGGCAGCTGCTCGTCACCGAGGCCGCCGCGCTCGAGCTCGGGATCCCCGTCGACAAGATCGAAGGAGCGTTCGACCGCACCAAGCAGCTGCAGGAGCTCACCAAGGCGCACCCGTTCGCGCAGCGCGCTCTCGACGCCGGCTACCGGGTCGGCAACGACGGGAAGTACCTCAACACCACCACCCGCGTCTGGCACCCGGAACACCGGCAGCTGCGGGCACGGTTCGTGCTGCTGTCCACCCTCAAGGACGACTTCACCGCGCACATCGTCGACGACAACCCGGACGCCGCGACGATCGCCCGACGGCTGCAGCGGTTCGCCAACGCGCTCCGCACCCCGTACGCGATCAGCGCCTCGACGACCGGCCTGGACCTGCTGTTCACCACCGCGAAGAACCGGGAGCAGCGGGAGACCTACTTCACCCCGTCTCGCCCCGTCGCACCCGCGGAGATCCCGACACTCGAAGCCGACATCGACTGGCAGCGCAAGCTCACCGACACCGAGCGGGAGCACCGCTACGTGCACGCCTTCGACCGCGGCGGCAGCTACCTCGCCGGCGTCTCCGGCCTCGAGCTCGGCTACGGCGTCCCGACGCACTTCACCGAGGGGCACGAGTTCGACAAGAAGCTGCCCGGGTACTGGCGGATCGTCATGCCGGAGCGCGCCGAATGGCTCACCCCGAACCCGATCGACCCCCGGAACCGCGATCGCGACTTCGCCGGCGAGCTCACCTGGGTCACCACCCAGACCCTCGACATCGCCACGGCCCTCGGCTACCAGCCGGAGATCTCCGAAGCGATCCTCTGGGAGCAGCACGGCCGGATCTACGACGCCTGGTACGAGCGCGTCCGCGACGCCCGCACCACGCTCGACACCGCCGACCCGGACGACCAGCGAGCCCGGGACCTGCTCAAGGAGGTCTACGTCCGCTCGCTCGGGCTCACCGCGTCGTTCGAGCACCACGCGAACCGTGAGGGCTTCGCCCCCGAGCGGTACCACTTCATCCAGGCCCGCGCGAAGGCGAACATCCTCCGCCGCATCCATCAGATCGGCACCGACACCGGCCGCTGGCCCGTCGCGATCTCGAAGGACACCGTGATCTACACCAGCGACGACGCCGACCCCGTCACCGCGTGGCCCGGCGATGCGAAGAACTACGGACGCGGCCTCGGCCAGTACAAGTACGAGGGATCGGCGCTGCTGGCCGACCACCAGCAGTTCCTCACCGGTGACGGACGCTACGAGGGCAAGAGCTCTCTAACTGACTGGACGGAGGGCAACTGATGGCGAAGATCTCCAAGGACGAGCTGGACCAGCGTCGGAGCCTGTTCGAGGCGTTCACCGGCAACCGCGGCGCCGCTGTGGGCGGCGAGTCGACGAGCGTCCGCAGCATGCTCAACACCCTGTACGGCACCACCCGCAACGGGCAGGCAGCGATCGACACTCGCGAGGCAGCCCGGCGTCTCGGCGTCAGCCAGCGCACCGTCCAGCGGTGGATCAAGAACGACCACGCCCCGAGCGCCGGCCACCTCAAGGACCTGCAGAAGCGCAGCCGGCAGGCCGCGACCACCAAGCGCGGCCGTGCTCGAGCGCTCAGGCGCGCACGCCGGCAGCAGGCTCCGCAGCGGCAGGGCGTGAAGGTCTCCGTCAACGGCACCCAGGGACCCAGGGACTACCCCCGCGAAGGACGCAACTCGAGCCAGAAGCTCACCCCCGAGGAGTACGAGAACCTGCTCAACGCCTACGCCGAGGGCGGCGACACCGCGGCGATGGAGTACCTCACCGCCGTGTACTCCGAGCGGTACGTCGACAACTGGCAGTTCAACAAGGTCGCGGACTTCCGGATCTCCGGCCTGAGCGACCTCGAGCGGGACGACCCCCGCGCACTCTGACCCGTACTGTCGCTAACGACACGCCGCGCAGCAATCGGGCTGTTGCTAAGAACAGGTAGGCCGACTACTGTTCTTAGCAACAGCCCGACTCGTATTGCGGGGTGTCCCTATCGATAGGTGGGTAGTCGCGATGGAAGGAACGAGCGCATGGTGTTCGGATGGCAGGGGCTCGGGACGGGCCGTGAGTACCTCAGCATCGAGGCAGTGGTGAAGCAGACGGGACTGTCGCAGTCCCGAATCCGCCAGCGCGAGGAGGCCGGGACGTTCCCCGCGCGAATCTCGTTCGGTCCCCGGGCAGGTCTGTGGCTTCGGGACCAGGTGCGTGCGTGGAAGCGGGCACAGGAAAACCCGACGACCACCCCGCAGGTCTCCACGACACCGCCCCGCCAGCAGCCGCTCGAGCGGATCGTCGACGAGGTTGCCCGGATCCCCGCCTGGCGGCTTCGTGAGGACGGCGAGTACCACGTCCGGGTGTTCGCACGGGAACGGGGCTCGCTCGAGGACGCCGTGGTGGTGCTCTCCAAGCTGCCCGGCTCCCCCGGTCCCTCCGTCACGAACGCGGCCGAGGAGATCATGACGTGGGTCGACTCGGAGTACCTCGCCGGCGCCGGCGCGAGCGCCCTGTGGTTCGACACCTACACGATGGAGGGGAGCTACCGGGCCTTCGTTCGCAACATCGTCGCGACCAAGCAGGACGGGAAGTTCGTCGATCCGATCTGGCCCCCGACGCAGATCAGCGACGTCGACAAGGTGCTCGGCTTCCCCCTCGAGTGGTACCCGACCCAGGCGCACACGAGGGACACGATCCGCCGCTGGAAGAGCACCGGGGAGCGCACCGTCGACGTCGTCCACGACCGCTTCAAGCAGGGCGACCTCCTGCAGGCCCTGCAGTACCTCCACGACCTGCCTGAGAGCCACCCGCGACGGAAGGCAGCCTCAGAGCTCGCTCCGCTGGTCGCCTACCGGTTCCACACCATCGAGAGCCTGCAGCTGCCCGAGACGCTCTCGCCCCGCGACGACGCCGAGGAGTTCCCAACCCGCTTCGCCGCTCGGCTGGTGCCGTACACCCCGACGCCGCAGATGCGGCGGATCCTCGAGCAGTACCCGGAGCGAGTCGAGGACGGCGAGGCCGTCGCCCGACTGCTGCACGACGAGCTACGGGACTGGATCGAGTCCGTCGATCGCTACAGCGACGCTCCCGACCCCACGGTGTTCCATCACCTCGAGCAGGTGCTGCCCGCCGTGACCTGGCTCGCTCGCGACCTCGCCGAGAGCTACTTCCCCGAGCGCAACCCGACGCAGGTCTTCATCATGACGGGCAAGTGGGACGAGCGGTTCATCGACGCGATCGAGGAGCACCCTGAGTACGCCGATCGACGTGAGGGACGCATGCTCCGCGAGCAGCTCATCCCGGACGCGCTGCGGTACGGCAGAGCACCCGGCGGTCACATCGTCGCCTGGGGTGAGCTCGACATCGAGACCAAGACGATCAGCATGGGCATCATCTGGCCTACGGAGCCGAAGCCGTTCCCATCCCACGCGACCCTCGTCGCGTCCGGAGACAGCGGCGACCGTCCCGTGTACATCGCAATCGGAGACACGATTGTCGACCTGCTCAGCCGCAGCAGCCAGTTCAACGGGTGGAACTTCGGCTACGGCGGTGGCGGCCCCGGCCAGCTCGAGCACGACATCATCCGTCAGCTCGCCGCACACACCGGGCTGCCCTATGAGCGGATGCCGCGGGCGTGGATCGAGGACCAGGTCGAGCACTCGTCGAAGGACGTCCTCGAGATCCGAATCGAGGACGCGATCCGTCGGATCACACCCGCCTGACGAAGCCCGAAGCGGGGCCGGAGCTCACACCGTTGAGCGCCGGCCCCGCTTCGCCGTGCGACGCCGCTTCGGCGCCGGCGGCTTCACCGGAGCGTTGTCGAAGTAGGTCGACAGCGGCGGCCGCGGCGCTGCAGCCAGCCACGCCTCCGTGCGGCCGCGGGAGGCGTAACCGGGCGGGACCACAACGCGCCAGGCGTGCACGTCCGTGAGGACCTGCCCCTTGGCGATCTGCGCCGCGAACCGGTTGGGGAAGACCTGCTGGTCCAGGATCACGCCCCCGTCCGCTCGAAGGCGTGCCTGGGTCTTCGCATCCCCGTTCGCGAGCCCGATCCGGGGAACACACACCCCGAGACGGCGGAGCTCCACCACGGCGAGCACGTGCGAATCCAACCAGCCCTGCTCACGCCAGTAGTCCTCCGGCGGCAGCCCCCGACCGTAGATGTCCTCGAGCGCGGCCGCGGCGAAGGTGTACTCCTTGGCCTCGAAGGCGACCGCGGTCTCCGCCGGCAGGATCCGTTCCTCGACCAGTGTTCGACGCTTCGCCGGCAGCGCGTTCCTGACCCAGCGTCGGACGGTTGAGGGGGATACGTGCAGCTGCTCGGCGACCTGGTTCGCGTTCACCCGACCGTCACGACCGTGCGCGTCGAAGGCGTAGGCGAGCACCAGATGGAGGCGCCCGTCAGCCCACGGGTCGACAGGATCGGTCGGAGTCAGCATGCGGTCGATCTACCGCTCGTCCGCCGGCGCAGCAGCGCCGGCATCACCCACGAGCTCGTCGACGCTCGCACCGAGCGCTGCAGCGACCGTGTCGAGCTCGCTCCGAAGCCACCGCGCCCGGCCGCTCATCCGGAACCCCACCGAGGGCACACTCAACCCGAGCAGGGGAGCGAGGTCTTTCACGTAGCGCACCGTGGCGCCGTCACGGCGCTCGGCGAGCAGGGACCGGATCCGTTCACCGACCTCTGGCCCCAGCTGCACCCGCTCCTCGGCAGCTCCACGAGCGGGCCGGCCACGTTGCCCAGCCCCTCGCGTCCGCCGGCGCTCGAGGTACCGGTCTACGTCCTGCTGCGCGAACCCGGGCGACCGCCACTCCGGGGGAGTCACCGGAGCTGGGAAGTCCTTGTCACGGCTGGCGTAGATCCGCACCGACTTCACGTCGACGCCCATCTGCTGCGCGATGTCCGAGTACCCGAGCACCGAACCTAACGAGACCGACTTGCTCCGTCGATCAGCCATGCGCCACCTCTACCAGTCGTCTGATCCCCACACACCGCAGGGTGTTAGAAGCCTATCTGACACATACAAATTGTCATGCCCAAGCCGATTGACAACCCGGCCGCGATCGCGCAGCGATCGCACCCCTCAGAGATCGCCGTAACGCACCGCCCCGAGAGGCGAGCGAAGGCGTCCACGAGAGTCACGAGCGGCTCGGCTTGCCGAGCTGCAGGAGGGTGGGCGCGAAGCGCACAAGCCTGCCCCGCAGG
>NZ_CP088078.1:0-60295 GCF_021049325.1 Curtobacterium sp. C1 | reverse complement strand
GGGGGGCGGCGAGCGGGCGCTGGCGCGCCCTCTCGGCGGCCCCGCTGGCGCGGGGCCTGGGCCGCTGGCGCGGCCCCTCTGCGGTGCGTTGGTCGTGCCCCGTCGCGTTCCTGGGGTGTCGGTGTCTGGGTCGCCGGGGTCGGTGTCGGAGTGCTCGTGGTGGTGTCTCGCTGGCGCGATCCACGGTCGGTGTCGTGCTCGGTCTGGCGGGGTGGGTGACGGTGGTGTGCGGGGCTGTGTGGGCGGCTGTGCTCGGCGGGGCGGGTGTCGGTACCGGAGTGGTGCTGTTCGGCGCTCTGGCGGGCGTGTGGAGGCTGTAACGGGCGGGTGTCGGTGTGGGGGTGCCTGGGTCTAGGGCATGCCGGGAGGAACCGGGGTGGCTCGGCGGGTAGGTCGGGTCGCAGTCGTGGGCGATCCCGGGGTGCAGCCGGAGCAGCCACACGCGCCCCGGAGACGGCCGAGCCAGCCCCGCCCCTCCCCCGATGCCACCCGCCGACCCAACCCCGCACCCGGCCACACAGCACCCCCCGACACGACCGACGGACGGGCCGCGCCAGCACCCCACCCCACCACCTCACCCAACCCACGACAAGTCCCCATTTAGTGGAACTTCCAAACTTACAGACTCTGTAACTCTCGTACTCCGACAGTCACAGACTCCGGCACTCCCGCACTCACAGACACCCAGACTCCCGAACACCCGAAGTCGAAGACGAGGGGAGCGCGCGCGGTGGACGGGGGTGAGAGCGGCAGGGGCCTCGGTCACCGCGCTGCGCGCACCGCTTGGGAGACGAATCCGTCTACCCTCTGATGCTGAGCAGACTGCCCAACCTCAGGGGGAAATCGTGACCACTCAAAGCGAACGCGAACAGATCGACCAAGCGCGCGCCGTCGCAAGAGCAGAAACTATCGCGGAGCTTCGACGCTTTACCGGCATTCCGGGTTATACGCCGGAACTTGGAGACCCCGAGCATGTCTCCTATGCGGACTACGAACTACAGCTGGAGCATGGGCTCAGTGTATGGAGCGCGAATTTCGACAGCGCTGTCGAAAGTGTGACCCGTGCCACGGCCATTCGTGATGGCGCTCGCAAGCGGATGGACGACGAGCAGCAACGCCGTATCGATGAGAGAGCTGGTGCAAATCGCATAAGCCGGCTGGTCGGCGCAGCAAAGGACGTGACCTTCCCGGAAAAGCGGGATCACGCGCAACGTGAGCGTGAGCTCGAGGAAAAGTGGGAATATCAGCACCGCTGCGAAAATCGCGTTCGAGAGATTCGCGCTGAACTGGCCGAGGTGAGCGCGTGGCTTGAGCTGATGTTCACCACCGCGGCCACCGCCCAGGCGGCACGACAGCAGCGTCGTGTCGACGAAGAGGTCCGCCAAGAGCAGGCCGCGCGAGACGTGTCATCTCGACGGTTCGCTACCTTCACCCGCGACGAGTTTGCCGAGCAAGACCAGCGTCGGGTGGCTCGTGTAGAGCGAGGTCATCTGACACTGGAGGGTTCGGTTCTCGGAACCGGATGGAGACAAGACAGCACGGATGATTCGTCCGGTAATAGCGTCAAGGGAAACTGGTCCTTGGTCTGGAATCACCTCACCAATGAGACGACGGTAGAACTTGCTGCATACCGGCATGAGCCGATGGTCTGGTTGCTGGGCACAAAGATCACGTCAGTGCAGCAGTTCCAAGATGTCTTCAACCCACTCCAGGGCCGCATGACCGAGCGCAACAGCCTGGCGTTGGTACTTGACGCTTACGAGGCGCTCTGAACCTGTTTAGGCGCTGGCCTTCTCGACGATGCGTCGCGCTTCGACGACGGTCTCGTGGACGACGCGGGTCTCGAACCGGCCGATGCGGTTGATGCGGGCTTTCTTGCCGTTGCGGAGCTCGCTGGCGAACGACCGGGCTGCGCCGCTGGTTCTGCCGCTGTAGACCTTCACCCACCGGCCGCCGTCGTTCTTCGCGAGGATCTCGATGACCTGCGCCTCGCTTGTGGGCCGAGCAGTGGTCGCGACGGGCAGGCCGAGTTCGCTGCTCGTGGCGGTTGCGCTCGAGGTGAGCTCTTCCAGGAGCCAGCTGGCGGACTTGGCGTTGAGCTTGCGCATCGTGGGGAGCTGGCGGACAGCCTGCTCTGCGGTGATGGGCGTGTAGGTGGCGGCGTGGTCGCGGCCGTAGAAGTCGTCCTCGACGGCGGTGCTGTGCTGCCAGGTGCCGGTGTTGGGCAGGTACACGAAGATGCGGTGTTCGCCGGCCGTCTCGTGGGCGGCGATCCACACCAGGTTCTGGTCGCTGTCGCGGACCTCGTAGAACTGGGTCATCGGTTCGTCTCCTCAGTCTCATTGTGCGCCACGGAGTAGGGGTTCGGGTAGATCTTCTCGACCAGCGGAAGGCCCCCGATGCTGGTGAGCTCCTCAAGGCCGGCGGGTGCCGGGATCTCGTTCGAGCGGGCGGTCATCCGCTCGTGTGCGGCAGCGCGATCGGCGTAGGGGGTGCGCCGGTCCCGCTCTAGCTCGTAGTCGACGTGGTTCTCGTCCTTCACGGCCTGGCTCAGCTCGGAGTGGAACTGGATCTCGACCGGTCGCTCGTCGCCGTGCTGCACGAGGACGTGGATGCCCTTGTAGACGTTGCCGGCGACGTAGGAGTGCTCAGCGGACACCACGGTGTACCCGCGGCTTTCGAGCGTGGTGATCGTCGACGAGGCAGTGGCCGGCAGATCGTCGTGCTGCTCAGTGACGGCGGTGTAGCGCAGCAGGTCGGTGAGCTTGTCGGAGACGCCTTGGAGGCCGCCGGCGTGTTGTGCGGCGGCAGTGGTGGTCGCACGGCTGCGGATCTTGCGCGCCAAGGATGCGGGGCTCTTCATGCGGAACTCGAGGCCGTGCGGGCGGGCGCCGGCGGGGATCGCGTCGACGACGTCGGCGGTGGTGTGCTGTTCTGCGGCCCGGGTCTCGGCGAGCACTGCGATGGTCTCGGTCGCGATGGCGGGCGCGTAGTCCCGCCAGACGGCCTCAGGGCCGTCCTGCGCGCCGTTCGTGGTCCAGTCGACCGCGGGGAGCTCCTCGGTCGGTTCGGGCGCGAGATCGGCCGTGGTGAGCTGCTGGAGGCGTCGTCGGTCGCGGCAACGCCGGCCGCCTTCCGCACACGACTGGCACATGGCGCCCTACTCCCCCTCGAGTAGCTGCAACGACCGGGCGTACTTCGCGGCCAGTCGTTCGCGCGTCGCCTCGTCGAGCTGAGCAAGCCGCTCGGGGTCGGTGTTGTCCTCGATGTCGGCGTACTTGACCACTCGGGCGCCGGCCCGGGCGCGAACCCTGGCGAAGTACTCCTCTGTCGGCTCGCCGGAGCGCTTGGTGACCGCCTCCACGTCGTCGACGACGTCTGCAGGAATCCCCTTGGCGATGAGGTCCGCGCGGGTGAGCTCGGTGTCCTCGAGCACGTCATGGAGCAACGCTGCAGCCACGACACCAGCGGACGCGTCCGGGTTCCGCCGGCGAACGCGCTTCGCGACCCGCACGGGGTGCTCGATGTAGGCGTGGCCGCTCTTGTCGACCTGCCCGGCATGTGCGCCTCGGGCGATCGCCAGAGCGAGTGCGACCAGCTGTTCCTGTCCCATGCGTCCAAACTAGCACGTTCCTAACATGACTTACAGACTTTGTGAGTTACAGATTTCGGAACTCTGTTGCTTCCGGACTCTGGTTGTGGTACATTCGTCAATGTCAGATCGAACGAAAGGGGCAACGCATGTCGCCACGCATCATCGCGGTGGTCAACCAGAAGGGTGGCGTCGGGAAGTCGACGGTCACGATGGGGTTGGCCGCTGTCTGTTCTGAGACCTCGAAGGTGCTCGTCGTGGACATCGACCCTCAGGGATCGGTGACGTTCTGGAGCGACCAGGCAGGGGACAACCTGCCGTTCGACACCACGTCAGATCTCGACCCGAAGAACCTCGCTCGTCTCCGCGAGCTCCCGTACGACGTGATCTTCGTCGACACGCCCGGCTCGCTCGAGAACGAGCACATCCTGAACCCGGTGCTCGACGAGGCGGACTTCGTCGTCCTCCCGACGGAGCCGGCACCGCTGGCTGTCCCGCCGCTGCTCAAGACCATCAAGCGTCTGATCGAGCCGCGCAGCGTGGACTACCGGGTGCTGATCAACAAGTACGACCCGCGCACGCCGGGCGATGCGGACGAAGCCGCGGAACTGATCGATGGCGCTGGCCTCGCTCGGTTCCAGGCACCGATCCGTTCCTACAAGATCCACGCTCGCGCACCGATGGACGGTCTCGTCGTGACGCAGTACCGGTCGTCCCGGAATGACCTCAAGGCCGCCGAGGACTTCCGCCGCGTCGCGATGGAGATGATGTCGTACTGGGCGAACGCCTCGACGAACAAGGGGAACCGCTGATGGCTCGCAAGAAGCTCGCTTCACTGCTCGACACCCCGGCCGACGCTCAGACCGTCGACGAGCAGAACACGACGGACACCGCAGCGGCGGGCGCTCCCGCTACGGAGACGACCGCAGCAGCTGAGACGCCGGCACCTGAGACGCCGGCACCTGCGGCAACGCCGCGGTTCGAGGACTTCCTCCGCAAGGAGGCCCGGTTCCGCGACGACCAGATCGAGAACCTCGGCCGGCACGCTCGCCGGCTGCAGCGCCTGCGCACCGCTCCTGGCGAGCGCATCACCGACAACACGCTCATTCGGGTCGCCGTCGACCTGCTGATGACCCGCGTCGATGAGCTCCAGGGCTCGAACGAGGCTGAGCTGCGCAGCTCACTCGGCATCACTGACTAAGTCTGTAAGTCTGTAACTACGGGAGTCCGTGGTTTTGGAACTCCGGAAGGAACGCGTGATGGACAACAGCTTCCGTCCCCGCGGCTGGACCCCGAAAGAGGTCCCCACGATCTGGCTCGACCACACCACCGGCCAGGGCGTCACCCGTGAAGGCACCTCGGTCCGCCCGAAGGTGGGCACCGGCCGGAAGAAGCCGAACCTCACCGACCTGCTCGACACCGCCGGCAGCTACGGCGCCGAACGCATCATGCTCACCGGCAAGCGCCCCGAGCCGGCCCCCGGCGTCCGGCACTGGCTGTTCGTGCAGACCCCGAACTGGATTCCCGGCTCCCACTGGGTTGCCGGCGGCCCCCCCACCGGCCGGTTCCAGCATGCGGTGACCGGCCAGAAGGTCGAAGTCCGCACAGTGGAGGAGTGGTTCGGTGACGTTCCCCTCACGCCCGCGCAGGCCCGCCTGGCCTGGAACACGCTCGAGGAGATCATCGCCGGCGTCGACGACCGCGCCCGGCTGATGCTCTCGCCGGCAGCGACCGGCACGAACCTCTGGGCCTGGTCGCTACCGAAGAACGTCAACCCGATCCCGGTCTCACCGGACATGGCGGACGAGATCCGCGGCAGCGCCGGCCAGCACCACTACGACCACATGGTCGCCGGTCCGAGCATGAGCACGCACGAGGACTGCGTGCCGCTGATCGACCCGGAGACGACCAAGAAGATCCAGACGTTCGCCCACGTCGACGGCCGGTTCATGTACGCGTCCCTCGGCCGGGAGCTCGGCATCGGCCCTGGCCTGCGTCTGAACCGCGCCGGCGCCTACAACCTGCTCGAGAACGAGCCATACGCCCGTGCCCGGTTCCTCGTCCGCTTCACCGTGCCGGATGACTGGAACCACGTTGGCCTGCTGGGCATGCAGCACTTCAAGGTCGAGGACGGCTGGTACTACCCGAACCGTCCCGGCGCCACGGGGGAGACCTGGGCCGATGCCGCTGAGGTGTTCGTCGCGCTGAACGCGGGGTGGCTCGTCGAGCCCCTCGAGGCAATCCAGTTCACCCGTGCCCGGCCGCTGGACACGTTCTACGAGCGCATCAAGCGCGCCCGCGACCGGGTGCAGAGCAACCCGGATCTCCCGCCGCTGCTGCGTCGGGCGCTTGCCGGTGCGCTCCGCGCGATCCTGCTGCAGACCGTCGGTAACTTCAACTCCGCCGGACGCGCGCAGACCCGCGTCGCGGAGAGCGCGTTCGACGTGCCGGCGGAGTACCAGTCGACGATGGTCCGGCAGGGGAAGCTGTTCCTCTACCAGATCCCCAGCACGGTCACCGAGCGCGCGCGGATGTTCTTCCACCCCGAGTTCTCCGCGCAGATCTGGGGCCGTGGCCGCGCGGCCGTGCTCTCCAGCGCCTCCGGCCTCGGACTCAAGACCGCCGGCGCCCTCGCGGTCCCCGGGCACACCCTCATCGGGATTAACGGTGACGCGATCTACACCACCGAGGTGCCGTCCTGGAGCCTCCCGGCCGAGCACGGCGGCGGCGACGACGGCAAGACCGGCCGGCTCCGCCTGCAGGGCATGCTCTTCGGGTCCTTCATCACACCCGACAGCCGCACCTCCCGTGACGCACTCGCGAAGCGCGCCGACGCGGCCGGCCCCGCTGCGGCGTGGGAGAACGGTGCTGCCTTGGCCGCTCAGGACGTGGCGTCGTGAGCGACGCGACGTCGCGGCAGGACAGCACCGCGCAGGAGCTCGTGCAAGAGCTCCGTGGTCGCGGTCTGAGCGTCTCGGAGATCGCCGGCGAGCTGCAGCGATCGCCGCGCATGATCCGCAAGGTGCTCAACGGTGAGACGAGCGGCTCCGTGTACCGGGCATCCCTGCTCGAGCTCGCTCGCACCGGGCAGACCAGCACCATCCCTCCGCGTCGACGTGGCCGCTCCGGGCAGCTTGTGCGCGTGCGGAACAAGGCCGGCGCTGCCGAAGCGACCGTGGTGCCCCAGGACACCGGTGGCCGGTACACGCAGGATCGCCAGGGTGGCCGGCTGCGCACGACGACGTACCTCGGTGGTGGCGGCCGCCAGCACGACCTTCAGATCCCGAAGGGCCGCGCGGCGAAGGGACGGCAGCAGGCCAACACCGAGATCCTGCAGCGCGTCCGTGGTGCCGCTCGTGGGCAGGCCCGTGACACGCAGCAGATGATCAAGGCCCGCGTCACCTACGCCAACGGGCGTGTGATGGAGGTCAAGGAGTACAACGCGTCGACGATGCTCAAGCGCATCAACGACCACGGCGGTGACGCGCTCTCCTGGTTCCGGGACGAGAACGGCGAGCGGTACACCAACCTCGACGTCTCGGAGCAGCCGATCACCGGCGTCACGATGACCGTCTACGGCAAGAGCAAGACCCAGGAGTACGACCGGCAGAAGTCCCGCGGCCGGCAGCGCCGCACGCAGTCCGGGTGGCGTCCGAACTACTGACGACCGACACAAGGAACGGTCCGCACGGCGATGGGGGCATCGCGTGCGGACCGTTCGCTATGCCCGGGGTGTTGGGGGGAACGCCCCGGTGCGTCCACGGTAGCGCCGGCCGCCGTCACGCGCACACTCCGTCGCGGCCCCGCTGGCGCCCCAGGAAGGTCGCGTCCTGGTTGGGCCGAATCTGCCCGGGGGGCTCTTCCCTGACTCTTCACCGTGGATAGGATTGGCCGGGACGTGCCCCCCAGGGCTAAGGGCCGGCCAACCCCTACCCCCGTCTCGACTCAGTACCTCCGGAACTTACAGACTTCCGGAGCCTGGGACTTCCGCTCTCTGGCACTTCCGCACTGCCGGAGCCCGGCACTTCGGTGGTCTGCGACTTCGGCTCTCCGGCAGTCCCGGATCTCCGAACTCACGGCGTCCCGAACTGCCGATGTTCCGTGCTCCCGGACTCCGCAGGTTCCGGACTCACGAGGTACGGACCGGCGCCGGCCGATCGCCCTCGACGTGCCCCGCCGGCGGTCGTGCACGGCCGTCCGGTCAGCGGGTGGCGACGCCGACCGGAACGTAGGGCAGCAGGCGGCGGCTCCGCGAGCTCGAGGTCCCGGCGGCGCGTGCGGCGGCGATCGCCGCGGCGCGTGCGTCAGCGTCCTCGGCGTCGATGCGAGCCTGCGCCGCCTCGAGCTCACGCTGCCAGTCCGGCACCGTCGACGAGCGACGGGCACGGTCCCGTGCGGGTCCTGGCCGGGCGTCGTCGACGTCGACGGGCTCCGGCGTCCTTGCAGGGTTCGGGGGAGTACTCGCGGCATCCTCGGCCGCGTGGAGCTCCTGCAGCCGGACCCATCCCTCGCGGAACGTGACGTCGGTCGCCCAGAGCTGCTCGAGGTCGCGTTGCCCCGTGAACTCCGGGGGAGTGGGGGGTACCGGAGCGGTCGACGTGGGTCGGCGGAACGCCCGAGCGAGCCGAGCGCGGAGCCACCCCAGCCCGTCGCGGAACCGGAAGTGCGGCTCCCAGCGCAGGACCCGCTCCAGGAGCTCGTCCGCGGTGTACGAGGCGTCGATGCCAAAGTCATCGAGGATGCGCACCAGGCCCAGCACGGAGCGTCCCTGCGTGAACCGTCCGACCACGGAGCCGTCCGGGCGCACTGTCGCAGCGTCCAGGGCCGCCACGAGCTGCCGGAACGCCGGAGGACGCTCGCTCAACGGTCGCATCGGTGCACGTGTGCTCTTCGGCCTCGTGGGAGATCCCTGCTGCCCCGGTCGCGCAGCGGCCGTCCGCCGCGAACGCGGCTTGTTGGGTATCTCTGTAACGGGAGAAGAGCTTCTAGTTGAGGTCTCGGGATGTAGGTGGAAGGTAGAGCTCCCACGACCAGGCCGACGGCTCGACGCTGCAGCCGCCAGATGCGCCGGCACGATCAGCGCCGCCTCGTTGCCCACCGCCTTCTGGTAGAGCCCACGAGCCCGGAACATCGCCTGCTCGCGAGCCGACAACGGCCGGCCGACCCGGACCATCGCGTAGAGGCCCAGCTCCGTGAGGATCGCGGTCACCTGCTGCACCCGCTTCATCGCCGCCTGCACACGACGACGCCCAGCGTCCGTGGACACGTCGACGTCGTCGAGTAGGCCGGCCTTCACCGCGATCGTCTGCCGCGACGCAGTCACCCCGCGGCCCGTGGTGTTGTCCGCGAAGCCCGCGAGGGCATGCACGATCGCCCAGAACGGCTCGTCGGCGACCCACTTGCGCGCCCACGCCTTCCGCAGCTCCCGACCCTGCTCAGAGCCGACAGCAGCGCCGACCGCGGCGAGGTACTGCCGGCGAGAGGACCACGCCGGCAGCGCCGCGTACGCGCCCTCAGGCGCCGGAAGCGTCGACGAGCGACGGCCCACACGGGCTCGCTCAGTCCAGTCGGTACCCCACGACTTCGGGGCCTTGAGCGCGACCCGTCGACGGCGCCCACGGGCGTCCTCGAGGAACCGCCAAGCCACCCGGTCCGAGTGAACGGCCGGCGTGCTGGTGGCGTGGGTAGCGGCGACTGTTCCGCGCGGCTGCGGGGAAGTGGGGGGTACCGAAGTACCGACGTCCGTGAGTTGGGAAGTTACAGACTTCCGAACTTCCGGCGGCGTGGCGTGGTCAAACGTACTTGTAGGGCTTACGATGAGATCACCCCCGGGTACCTCCTGGTGGGTACGACGAAGGCCCGGCGTTCAACCGGAACTTCGAAGGAGAAACTCGGAACCTGGCAGGTCGGCAAACTCATCAGGTTCAGAGCCGAGAACTTCTGGCCCCCGCTTCGGCGGGGGCCTTCTTGGTTATGCCTCGTCGATAGGCAGCTCCCCATCGTTCGACGGCACCGGGTAGTCCCACCAGACCGGAACGCCACGGGCGTCCAGCTCGAGGTGGGCTTCCACACGTTCGAAGAAGACCGCGCTCGAGACACCGAGACGGTCAGCGATCGCTTCGAAGCGAGCCTTGGACGCGCGCTCGACGGACCATCCCAGGAGGACGGGATCAACGAGAGTGCCGCGCGGGCGGCGATGTGGCGCCATGCGGCAAACGTATCTCTATATCTAGAGTCAGACGCGGCAGTGGAATGGGCGTGTCGCATCGGTCAGGACTGCTCGGGGAGGCGCATGTCGATGCGGTCGTCGCTGGGCAGGGAGATCGTGCCGGGCTCGCCGGAGTCGTAGTCGCGGTAGGAGAGCTCGACGTAGCCGTCCTCGGCGTCGTCGTAGCCGGCGAACTCGAGCACGCCCCAGACGCCCTCCTCGACCTCGACGAGCGCACCCTCGCTCTGGAGGTACCCGTTGCCGTCGAGAAGCTCTTCCACGCTCGAGGTGGTGGCTTCGGAGTACCCCTCGAACGGCTGCAGCTGCTCGTCGGGTTCCTCGGCCTCGATCTGGATCTGCTCGAGCTGCTTGGCGACGGGGGACTCGTAGACGCCGGCCATCTTCCGGATCGGCATCGCGTCGGCGATCGTGGCCTTGGCGATCCGCGCGTCCATGTAGTCGTCGAAGTCGGCGCCGTTCTTGATGAGCTTGCCGTTGTCATCGAACTCGGGGGAGTCGTCCGGGTCGATGATCCGCTTCGTGTCCCAGAGGTTCACGCGAGGCCGGAGGTTCTCGACCAGCTGCAGGTCCGTCTCGAACGCCCACTCAGAGGGGTTCTCGGGATCAGTTTGCTCGGGGTCTGGGGTCCAGTACGTCTGGAGCTCGACGGGGGTACCGGACTTGTTGCGGGCCATGCCGCGCCCCTTGGCGTTCACGGGCACGGTGGTGCCGGTGACGAAGGACTGCCACATCATCTTCGCGCCCTCGGGAGAGAGCTTGCCGAGGCTGACGCGGAAGCCGAAGTTGTCGCGCATGTCGCCGGTGAGGAACTCGGCATCGGGACGCTGCAGCCCGATCAGGAGGTGGATGCGGAGCTTCCGGCCGAGGCTGACGATGTCGGAGAATTCGGTGAGGGTCACTGGGGTCGTCGACGCGCCCTTGGGCTTCACGGACCGGTACCAGGCGAGCAGCGCGTTGCGGAACGTCTTGAACTCGTCGACGACGAACAGCACCGGCTCGAAGTCGTTGAGCCGCACCCGGCGGCTCTCGTACGCCTCCATGCGTTCCTGCATCAGCTCGTAGACGGCCCGCACGACGCGCGCCTGGTGGTCGATGCGTCCGGCGATGAGCTCGACGTTGGGGTACTCGCGCAGACCGAGCAGCTCGATGCGCTTGCCGTCGATACCCCAGATTCGCCAGCCGTGCGCGGCGAGGTACATGACGATGCCGAGGATGACGACGGTCTTGCCCTTACCGGTCTCACCGGTGACCATTCCGTGGGCCTGATCCTTCGGCTTCCAGACGATGACCTCGCCGTCCTCGTCCTTCCCGATCGGGACGGCCATCTGGTCGTAGCCGGCCTTCGGGTCGACGTTCTCCGGCGCGACCGCTGGGTTCGGGATCAGCGACTCCAGCTTGGGTCGCAGCTCGAACCGGACGAAGTCCCGCTGGAGATCCCAGAACGCTCGCCACCGGCCGGCAAGCACGGCGGATGTGGCGCTCTCGATGTGGGTGCGGACACCTTCACGGGTCAGCCGTGGGGACACCTCGAACTTGACAGTGATCTCCTTCGGCTCGCCGGCGTCGTCGGTCTTCGTCGTGACCTGCGCGTCCGAGCCGAACGTCTTCGCCATCTGCGTGCGGACACGCTCGGTCTTCTCGTCCGCCTCACGGTCGGTGACGGAGTCGTGCTCGACGAGCCACACCAGACCGCGGCGCTCGTTGTGCTTGGCGACGCGGTAGCTGACCCCGAAGCGAGCAGCGGCGCGCCGGCGGAGCTCGTTGACGAGCTCGAGGGTGCTGCCGTCGACAGCGGAGGCAGTGTTGTACGACAGGCGGAGCTTGCGGGGGGTGCCGATCCATGAGCCCTTCCAGACGCTCGCGCGCACCCGGGACCGGTCCGGTTCCGGCCAGCCGAGGACCGCGTTGACGCTGAGGAGGAACAGGTCGAGCTGCTCGGCGCGACGAGCGGACCGGGTGTGCAGCACGATGACGCCGGCGACCGCCAGTACCGCCCCGATCCCGATGCCGACGGCGATCCCGGGCGCGGACACCGCCGCGGCGATGCCGGCACCGACGAGGGCCAGAGCGGCGATCACGACGGCGCTACCGAGCCAGCTTCCCCGTCGAGGCAGCCGGTCCACCCCGGCCGTGCGGCTCACGCTCGACTCCGCTTGTCCTGCGCCGCCCGGACCCGTCCGCGCACCAGCAGCACCACGATCAGCGCGACCAGCAGCAGAGCGCCGGCAGCGATCGCAATCCGCGCCAGATCGAGGCCGGCGCCGGTACCGACCGGGATCAGTACCCCCTCAGTGGCGAGCACGTGGACGCGCACAAGCCATGCCTGCGCGGTGGGTACGGCACTCGCGAGCAGCGTTGGTCCGATGACCACCGCGGCGATGATCCCGGCGAACCAGGTCCACATGTCGTCGTTGCTGTTCTGCACAGCGGCTCCCTTCATCGCGGGCCGGTGGCCCTCACTGGTAAAGGGGTGACGTCATCCCGGCCGACCGGGACAAATCAGTTCGAGCTCAGGGGATCTCGGGCGCGGCGTACTGCTTGGACGCCCACGTGATCGGCGTCGCGTACGTGCCGGCGCTGGTCTCGTACTGGCCGCCGGTGGGCTGGTTCGATGAGTCATTGGCGAAGGCATGGATGCACCAGGTGAGCGTGCGCCCGGTCGCAATCGGCGTGGTGGAGTCCAGCCCGTCGCAGCCCGGGGAGGTGAGCGTGTTGGAGCTCGGCAGCTGATCGGCGCCGGGGTGGGTGGCGATCGTGAAGCGGGCGAGATCCGATGCAGACAGCGCCGCGGTCGGTTCGGTCTGGGCGCCGTCGCTGTCGATGACGCCGAGCACCGTCAGCGACACCGGCATTGTCCAGACAGTGTCGTAGCCGGCGAGGGCGGAACTCTGGCGCACGACGTCCTGCACCTGGTCGGCCGGCAGCTTCGTGAGCTCGTCCATCGTGACGCGGGCGTACACGGTGTCCCCGTTCGCGGCGTCGATGGTGAGCGTGGCAGGCAGCCCGACTGAGAGCTGCGCGCCGGTGGTGCTGAGTCGGGTGTTGAGCAGCTGCTGCAGGTCACCGTCACTGCTGCCGCTTGTGGGAGACGGAGCACTCACCGGGGCGGTCGTGCTCGAGCGTGACTCCGACGTCGGCCGCTGCAGGGCAACGACGATGACGGCGGCGATGACGGCGGCGATCGCGAAGGCGATGAGGAGCAGCTTGCGCATGAGGGGGGTCCGCGCTCAGGCCGCGTAGGCGGTGCGGGCGGCGATCCCGATCCGGTTCCGGACACGGGCGAGTCGCTTCCGCACACCCTCGCTCGTGATCCCCAGATCCGTCGCGATCGCGGTGTGGCTCTCCTCGCCGAGGTAGGCCCGGCCGAGCAGCGCGACCTCCTCAGTGGTGACCACGTGCGTGTCCACCGCCCACGTGAGCAAGTTCGCGAGCTCCGATTCGGGGGAAGGCTCCGGCTCGGTCCATGCGCCGGCGACGTGCTCGAGGACTTCGTCCGCGACGCAGTTCGTGAGACCAGCGACGAGTCGGTCGTTCGCGGACGGCTTCGGCGCGATCACGCTCAGCGTGCCCATCGTGAGGTTCGCCATCACGCGATCGCGCAGGTGCAGCTTGTAGCGGCGGATGCTCTCCCACGCGGCACCGATCGCGATGTCGACCCGGTCGTTCCGGCTCAGCTCGTCGAGGGCGTGCACCCGGTGCGCCATGTTGCGCGCCGCCGGGATGAGCAGCTGCAGCAGAACCCGCTCGGCCGTCCGGTCGCCGTGGTGCGCCAGGCCGAGCAGCTCGTGCAGCAGAGCGTCCCGGTCGCCGTCGACGACGCGACGAGCCTGCTCGAGCATCGCGCCGGCGGTCATCGTCCCAAAGCTGCCGAAGACATGCAGACGGTCAGCGATCTCGTCTTCCCACTCACGGCGCAGCTTGCTGTCGAGCGAAAACGCACGGTTGGTGATGGTGCTCATGAGAACCCCCGAGGTGAGACGAACTGGTCTCGAACGACGGTCCTCACGCGGGAGGTACTGCCGGGGGTACCCGCGAGGACCCCGGATCGGCCGCCACGGCGTATCCCGGCGGGTCCCTCCTCGAACCCCCATGAACACGCGGATCGGCGGAGGAACGGGCGCCGGAAAAATCTCCGGACGAATTTGTCCCGGTCGGCCTGCTCGGCGGCACCCCCTTACATGTGAGAGGCCATTTCCGGTCTTGCCATCGACGAAGGGACCGTGCGATGCCCACGCACGACGACGCAGCACCGCAGCTGCCCGACGGGTTGCTCGATGAGCTGAACGAGCACGCCCGAGTGCTCTCCGCCTACGACCAGGCGCAGGACGTCGCGCTCGATCTGCACGAGAAGCCGTTCAGTCCAGAGACCCAGGCGCGGGCACTGCGGTACCTGCAGTCGCAGGAGTACCAGCGCGCCGTCGAATCGGTCCGCAGCCACGGGAGGAGCGCGTGATGAAGCTGCCCAAGAAGAAGGCCCCGCAGCCGACGTCGAGCGAGCCGGACACCACCGTGCAGACCGCGCAGTGGACCAACGGCGCGCACCTCGGTTCTCGAGGTGTGACGATCGCCATCGTCGCCGCATTGGTGTGCGGTCCAGTCGCGCTCGCCTTCATCGCCCTCTCCGGCGGTGGCAGCTCCGAAGCCGCGCCCCGGGTGGTGAGCTCCGAGCAGCCGTCCCCGCTGCAGCAGTCCGCCGGCAGCTTCGCCGCCGGCTTCGTCGGTGCGTGGCTCGCCGCCGACCGCGACGACTCGTCCGCGCTCGACGCGTACACGACCGCGAACATCGAACTGCCCAAGGCCGGCTTCCAGTACCGCGATCTCGCCGTCGCTTCGGCGAACACCACCACCGACGGGCTCGCCCAGATCGTGGTCGCCGCGAACGTGAAGGACGACACCGTCGACGCCGACAAGGGCGACCAGTGGCCGCGCCGCTACTTCCAGGTCACCGTCGCCGACGGCGGCAACAAGCTCAGCGCTGTCGGACTGCCCGCACCGGTCGCCGGCCCCCGGCACACCACCGACGGGATCTCCCTCGGCTACGGCGAAACCATCTCCACCAGCTCCGCCGCCGGGAAGACCGTCAACGCCTTCCTCGCCGCGTACCTCACCGGGCAGGGCGACACCGAGCCGTACACCGCGCCGTCCAAGTCGATCCCGCCGATCGACCCGGCGCCATACACGGCCCTGTCGGTCTCCACCCTCACCGCCACCACGACACCGTCGGACCACCCCACCGACGGCGCCAGCGTGAACGTCTACGCGACCGTGACGGTCTCCAACTCCGTCGGCCAGCAGGTGACCGCGACCTACCCGATCACGCTCCGCGCTCGCGCGGACCGATGGGAAGTCTCCGCGCTCGGCACCGCCCCGACGCTCTCGAACTCCGACGCCGCCACCCCGGCACCGTCGGCTACCCCCGCACCGACCGAAGGGAACTGACCATGTCCATCACCACCCTCGCCACCACCGCGGTCACCGGTGTCACCGACGCGACCACCCGCCTGTCCGTCAAGGCCGCTGTCGCGATCGGCGACGCGACCGGCCCCGTCCTCGCGGGCGGGATCGTCGACACCGCCAACGACCAGCTCAACCAGTTCAAGGCACTGATCATCACCGCCGGTGTCGTCATCGGCCTGATCGCGTTCTTCATGATCTCGATCAAGAAGGGCTGGGCGATGGGCGGCATCATCCAGGGCCTGTTCGTCGGCGCCCTCATCGCGTTCGCCGTCGGCGGTGGCGGCACCGTGTGGCTCGGCAACCAGTTCAAGGACCAGCTGGGGAGCTGATCCGAGCTGATGTCTGAACAGCACACTCCCACCGTCGCGCGGTTCTACACCGCCGCTCGGCGCATCCCGGTCCTCATCGGCAAGATCAACGGCGCCCGCATCCCGGGTGGCCCGTACACGCTGACGCAGATCGTGGTCGGCGGGATCGTGCTGTGGGTCGGGTACAAGACCGCGGGCCTCTGGGGCGCCGGCCTGTACCCACTCGTGCGGATGACGGTGCTCGCCGGCATCGCGTTCGGTGCCACCTGGGCAACCGGCAAGATCCCCACCACCCGCCGGCGCCTCATGGACCTCGCGTCCGACTTCAGCACGGCGCTGTCGCTGCCCGAGCTCGGCAGCTACAAGGGCAAGCGGATCAGCATCGCCCGCCCCCACCTGGTCGGCGGGACCGTGCTGATGCAACTCGAACCGGAGGCTCTCGCAACCGCCGCTCCAGTAGCGACCGCCACGACGGCGGAACGGCCGGCGCCGGTTGCACCGACAGCAGACCCCGCCCCGGTCGCCGTGATCGCCGCGGAGCCCGAACCCGTCGCGGCACCCGAGCTCATCGCCGCAGACGAGCTCCCCGAGAACGTCATCCCGATCCGTCGCAGCTACGCGACTGGCGTCGAGCGCCTGCTCGAGCAGGCCCGTCGAAAGGAATCCCAGTGAACCGTCTACCCGCGATCGCGATGACCGGACACCTGATGTGGACCCGCAGCGGCACCGTGTGGGCCACCTGGCGGCTCAACGGGCTCGCCAAGGGGTTCGGGAGCAGCCAGAAGCAGGCGTGGTCGCAGGCGTACCACCAGGATCTGTTCCAGTCTATCCGGGGGGAGTACCTGCTCCTCGGCCTCACCGCGGACCTCGACCCCATCTCGATCGTCAACCGGATGCTCGCCAACGTCGACATGAACGACAGCCCGGCGTGGGCGATGGAGACGATGCTCACCCTCGACGCCCTCGCGGAGCGTCCCCTCGGCAAGCGCGAGTTCTGGCTGTGCGCACCGCTTCGGATCGGAGGCGCCGCGCAGGCCGCATCCACCGCTCGACGCAGCGCCGAGGTCGCGGCCCGCGATCTGCTCTCGCTGCCGATGCGCCCGCCGACGCCGAAGGAGATCCTCTCGGCGCTGCAGGCCGCAGGGAAGATCGAGGAGCAGCTGCCGGCAGCGTTCGAGCCGCACCGCTCCACCGTCGCCGAGCAGGTCTGGATCGCCGCGCACTCGCAGACCCGCGGGCTCGGCCTGGACCTCGCCGCACCCGACCAGTCGGGCCGCACCCTCGGCGGCGTCGCGCAGCAGTACGGCGCCGACGAGATCCCGCAGCGCGTCGCCTCGGCCGCGGTGTTCCCCAACCCGGTGATCGACGAAGGCGGCCAGAGCGACATCACCAACAAGCTCGAGAAGTTCGACCCGTTCTCCCGCCGCTACGTGAAGGTCCAGAACCTGCGTGAGGAGAGCACGTCGTACCAGGTGCTCCTGGCCCTCGCCGGCACCCCGAAGGGCGGGTGGGAGACCCCCGCCGTCGACTGGGTCGGACGGATCGACGAGCTCGGCGTCGAGGCGGACTGGGCGCTCCGACTGAACGTCCTCGCCGGCCGCGACGCCGCCCGCCGCAACAAGCGCGCCGAGGTGAACCTGACCGACCAGCTCGACCAGCAGGACGGCACGGCAGCGATCACGGGATCGGGCGGTGCCCTCTCCGAGACCGCCGCGACCCTGGCGGAGTACCACGCGGCGCTCAACCGGTCGGACAAGGAGGTCGAGATCCAGGCGACGATGATCCTCGCGATCGGCGGCCCCACCGCCGAGGAAGCCCGCTCTCGCGCCCAGTTCCTGCAGAAGGACTTCAAGGGCATCGACTTCACCTTCGACATCCCCCTCGGAGCGCAGGAGGCGCTCTGGTGGGGCATGCAGCCCGGCGTCCCCACCTCCCGTCAGGTCCGCGAATTCGTCGAGATCACCTCCGGCGCGATGTTCTCCACGATGGTGCCGCTGACCTCCACCGACCTCGGCGACCCCACTGGGATGCTGTTCGCGCACAACATCACGTCCGGCACCGAGCGCCCCGTGCTGCTCGACTTCGAAGCGCACATCCTCGCCGACGTCTCCGCGTCGATCGCGTTCGCCGCCGAACCCGGAGCGGGCAAGTCGACCGCGCTCAAGAGCGTCCTCGGCGCCAACTTCGATCGCGGCGCCCGCATTGTGCTCATCGACCGCACCGTGCTCATGGAGTACGCGAAGTTCGCCGAGTCCCTCGCGCAGGACCAGACCGCCGTGGTCGACCTCACCGACCCGCTCTGGTCTCTGGACCCGCTGCGGATCTTCGGCGCCCGTGAGGGAGCCGCCGCCGCCCAGACGCTCATGTCCGCACTGCTCGGCATCCCCGCACGCTCCCGTGAGGGTGCCCGGCTGTCCAAGGTGCTCGGCCCCGAGTACGCCGCCGAGCACGAGCTCACGTCGATGGGTGCCCTCTACCGGCACCTGCAGGAGCTCGGCAAGGGCGGCGACGTCCAGGCCGACACCCTCGCCGATCTGATGGGGCTCTACGTCGACAAGCACTTCGGGAAGGTGCTGTTCGACTCCGACCTGCCCGCGCTGGACCTGTCCAAGCGCGCGATCGCGTTCCTCACCCACGGCGTCGCACTGCCCGAGGCGGACGAGATCAACAACCCGAAGCTCTTCGACGAAATGCCGATCGAAAAGCTCTTCGGCCGAGCCATGTACGCGCTGCTGGTGACCATCAGCCGCCAGGTGTGCTTCGCCGACGACGACGACCTCGCCGTGTTCGCCGTCGACGAGGTCTTCCACGTCACCGCCTCCCCGGAGGGCCAGCAGCAGCTCAAGATCTTCTACCGCGACGGCCGCAAGCACAAAGCCGGCGTCGCCGTCGCCAGCCAGGACGCTCACGACTTCGGCGACGAGCTCTCCCGGGGCATGATCAAGACCCGCGTCGTGATGCGCCAGACCGACCGCGGACTCGCCGCCGGCAACCTCGACTGGTTCCACGAAGGACTCGGCCAGGACCCGGCGATGGTCGACATCGTCACGAAGGACGTCTCCCCGATCGGGCCGGACGGGCACGTGGCGACCGATCGTCGCGGTGAGGGGCTCTACCTCGACATCCAGGGCCGCATGGGCAAGATCCGCGTCGCCCTCCCGCAGGAACCCTCCCGCCGCACCGCCGTGCTCTCGACCCCGTCGAAGAGCGGCGCCACCAAAGAACGGGTGCCGGCATGATCACCTTCGCCCTGTCCGGCTACCGGACCATCCGCGCTCGAGCACGTCGCCTCTGGTGGTGGGCCTGCCGGCACCCGAAGACCGCGATGCTGCTCGCCCTCGCGCTCTGCTGGCTCATCTCAGCGATCCTCGCCGTCCCGGCCGCCTACGCCGACGGCTCCGCGAACTCCTCCGCGCCGCCCTACATGCCGCCGAGCGACCTCAAGGACTCCAACGGCGTCCCGCTGTGGAGGTACACGATCCTCCCGCTCGACCGCGGCGACGTGTGGCACCCGCAGAAGACCGCGATCTCCTGGGTGATCGACCTGCTCTGGACCCTCAACCTCGCGTGCTTCTCCTGGTGCCTGTGGCTGCTGTCGTTCCTGCTCGAGTTCACCTGGGTCGACTGGATCGCGACGCCGGTCGGCGCGATTGCCGACACCCTCCAGTCCGTCCTGTCGCAGTTCGGGTGGGCACCGGTCGCCCTCGCTGTCGCCGGCCTCGTCTTCGGCTGCGCTGTTGCGTTCGGCAAGTTCGCGAAGGGAGCCATCGACCTCGGCGTCTCGATCCTGTGCTTCGTGCTCGCCACCGGCGCACTCGCCAACCCCGTAGCCGCCCTGACCGGCGACCACGGAGCCCTCACCTGGGCGGAATCGACCGGCGCGAACCTGTCGGTCAGCGTGCTCTCCACCGACGGCGCAGACCCGACCGGCACCCCGGACAAGGACCAGGCGAAGGATCTGATCTCGCAGTCACTGATGGGCGGCCTGATCGACGTGTTCGTCCGCATCCCGTCGCAGGAGATCGCCTTTGGGCACGCCCTGTCGGGGGAGTGCGACACGACCTTCACCCAGCAGATGAAGAACGCCTCCGCGTTCGACAGCAGCTCCACGAACGTCCGCGACGCCGTCGGCAAGTGCGACAAGGACGCGCAGGAGTACGTCACGCACCCGAGCACCTCCCAGATCCTCACCACGCTCTCGATCCAGGGCGGGAGCGGCACCCTGCTCCTCATCGCACTCGCGATGGCGCTGATCACCATGATCGCGGTGATCTACGCCCTCATGAACGCGGCGAAGCTGATGGTGAACGTCTACGCCGCGATGCTGCCCGGCGTCGCACGTGAGGCGCTCTGGCGATCGTGGGTCGGCATGTACGTCGGAGCGTTCTCACTCGCGGTGTCGATCGTCATGCTCGCCGCGTACCTCAAGATCCTCGGTTCGGTCATGAAGGCCGTCTCCGACGCCGGCCTGTCGATCGTCGCGCAGACCACCATCATCGACATCTTCGTGATCGCCCTGATCATCACCCTCTTCTGGGCGTTCTTCGCAGCCCGCCGCTCGGGCAAGAACCTCGCCAAGTGGCTCGCGACCCTCGGCAACCGGGTCGGTTCCAACCAGCGGCAGCCGCTCTCACCGATCAAGGCCGAGACCCTCCGCACCGCTGGCCGGTATGCCGCGAATCGGCTCTCCCGGCCCCGACCGAAGCCGCAACTGCCGGCCGCACCGACCGCGAGCTCGCTCGACGCCGGCAACCTGACCGCGACGCCGACCGCCCGCCGTACCGGTGGCGCAGTCTCGACCGCCGTCCGCTCCGCTGCGAGCGCGGGCCAGCTCGTGGCCGCCGCATCCACCGGCGGCACCTCGGCCGTCGCTATGAAGGCCATGCAGATCGGCGGCAAGAAGGTGCTGCAGCGTCAGGCGCTCGGCTCGATGCCATCGGTCGCCGGGAAGGCGCTCGGCTCGATGCCCTCCGTCACCGGCAAGGTGCTCGATCGGAAGGTCGCCCACCACGGTGCAGGGACTCCCTCCACCAGCAGCGGCACCTCGAGCACCGGAACATCGAACACGGGCTCCTCAAGCAGCGGCATGTCGATCTCGCGACCGGTGTCCGGTGCCAGCGCGGTCCCCTTCGGCCGGCAGATCGTGGTCGACCCGTCCGGCGTCGGACGCATCGCCCCGGCAAGCGTGGACAACAGCGGCGTCTACCAGATCACTCGCGCCCGGCCGGCGCAGGTCGCACAGTCACCCGTCCGGGCCGCCCTCGAACGCGCCGCGCAGGCAGCGCAGACCGGAGCCTCCGCATGAACAAGAAGGTCGCCGCGATCGTCGCCGCCGGCATGGTCGTCGTCCTCGTCCCCGTCCTCGGCATCACCGGACTGGTGGTGACGAGCTCCCTGCAGCTGCTCTCCGGCTCCCCAGCGGCCCTCGGCTGCACGGCACCGGGAACCGGCGGCGACACGACCAACGCCAGCGACACCGGCACTACCCGCGTCGACGCCGGCAATGGCAAGACGATCAAGCTCAACACCGAGCAGGCCAAGAACGCGGCGACCATCATCTCGGTCGGCAAGGGCCTGAACGTCCCCGCCCGCGGCCTGCAGGTCGCTCTGATGACCGCCCTGCAGGAGTCCCAGCTGCGCAACCTCGACTACGGCGACCGCGACTCCGTGGGGTTCTTCCAGCAGCGCGCCAACTGGGGGTCGTACGAGGAGCGCCAGGACCCCGTCTACGAGGCCAGGGCGTTCTTCGGCGGACCCCTCGGGCCGAACCACGGCACCCCAAAGGGTCTGCTCGACGTCGCGAACTGGCAGGATCTCAGCCTCAACGACGCCGCCCAGGCCGTGCAGATCTCCGGGTTCCCCGACGCGTACGGGCAGTGGGAGAACGCCGCGGCGTCGATCATGTCCGACCAGGGCGTCACCGTCACCGCCGACACCGTGTCCCAGACCACCAGCAACGGCGGCGGTTGCAGCGGCAGCTCGGGTAGCAATGCCGGCGACGCGCAGAACGCGTCATGGTCCGCACCGAACGGGAAGACCGGGGCCGACATGGTCGCCTACGCCGAGCAGTACGTCGGCAAGGTGCCGTACTCGGGAGCGTGCGGTTCCGCCGGCAGCCCGACTGCCGGCTGGTGCTGCACCGGGTTCGTCTACTACATGTATCACCAGGTGCTCGGGATCGATCTGCCGAGCCCGGTCGTCTCAGGCCAGCTCGCGCAAGCGCACCAGATTCCCGCATCCGAGGCGCAGGCCGGCGACCTGGTCGCGTGGGTCGGCCACCACATCGGGATCTACGACGGCAAGGGCGGCCTCATCCACTCACCGGACTGGGGGCGCAACCTCACCCACGCGAAGAGCTACCAGTTCACCATCGGCGGTACCGGTCCGACCTTCTGGCGCGTCAACGCGATCGGCGACGGCAGCTGGTGAGGCGGTACCTCAGCTGAACTGACGCTGCGTACGGCGCTCCCGCCCCACCCGGGCGAAGAATGCGCACGCCAGCCCGGCCGCAACCGCGATCGCTGCAATACCGCTGACGACTTGGCCCGGGTAGTACGCCGCCGGCACCACGAGCGTCACCACGGCGACGACGAACCGCAGCAACGCCAGAAGGAACCCTGCCAGCAGGAACCGAGACGTCATCCGGGCGCTCAGATCCCCGCTCGAGAGACCGCGGCGCACCAACGGCACCAGCAGCAGAGCGATGTACGCCGGGTACGCCGTCGCCAGCGTCGAGTAGACGCGCACGAGCGGGCTCCCGAGATCCCCAGCGAGATCCGGCGCGATCCGCCCGGTGTGCACGACGGCGAAGACCGCGACCTCCGCGAGCATGAGCACGATGAACACCGCGGCGCCCGGCAGTCCCGACACCAGCCGCTGCGTCCGCGGGGCGTCGTACGCCCGCGCAACCGCGCTTCCGGCCAGCAGCAGGCCCGTGAACAACAGCAGTTTCGCCACCAGGTCCACGGCGTTCGGGATCGGGACCAGTCGCCCGAGCGCCGCGTAGACGGCCGGTGTGATCAGCGCGAACGCCGCCACGATCGACGCGGCTGACAGCACCACCGGAAGGTTCCGGCCGGCCAGGGCCGACGGAAGGCGCGTCAGCGCAAGCGCCGCCAACACCACGACGATGAGATACCCGATCACCATGCTCAACCCAACGTGCTCTGAATGCGTCGCGCGGCATCCTCATCAGAGGCCCGCCGGCGAGCTCCCCGGAGAGTGCCCGCAAGACGAGCCTGCACCAGTTCGATGAGCGCCACATCCCGGAGCCGACTGAGCGTGTACTCGCGAGCTCCATCCGGCCAGCCCGCCTCCGCCAACGTGAGCACTCCGGCTGCCGCCAGACCGCTCGTCAACGACGTCTGCGCGATCCGCGCTGCCTCGACGAGCTGACGAGGTCGCAACTTGTTCTCGGTGATCGCCGTGGCGAGATTCGACGGCGACACTGCGAACCGCTCACTCAGCGACTGCCGGATGGTGCCCGGGTCGACGGCATCGATCCAGTTGCGCACCGAGTCATACTGCGGCGGGTCTTCCCACTGACGAGGCGGACGCAGCAGATCCGAGCGACGCGGATCTCGACGCGCCAGGAGCTCCGTCATCGCGTCGTTCAACGTCACCTGCGACAGCACCTCAACCTGCAACGGCGGCCGGACGCCAGCTGCGAGCTCGTTGTACTCGTCGAAGGCTGACAGGGACTCCACCGGGTCGATACCCAGCGCCCTGCTCGCCTCGATGATCACGCTCTCCCGGACCCGCCCACGCAACAACTGGGCGCTCAAGGTGGTCCGGCTCACGCCGACTGCACGAGCCAACGGCGCCATGCCCTCGGGCAGCCCGGCCTCAGCGGCCCAACGCCGGAACGCACTTGCGCCAACGGACACGGAGGCCTCCTCGGCGAGCGCGGTCGTGGACAGATCGGTATAGATGGGTGACCGCGGGGTAGAACGAGGCGGTTACTTCTGTAATATTGTCACTCGAAGGGGGGTCATGTCAGGTGGGAACTCAATGTGTCGCGAATCGCGTGGATCACGTCGACGTCCGCAGACCAGTAGATGACCGAGCCTGCGCCCCTGGAGTGTGTCGTGCGTCGTTTTCGGATGGCGCCGGCCTCGAGGAGTGCGGTCAGGTGGTGGCCGGCGGCGTTCCGGGAGAGCCCGGTGCTCGCCATGACCTCGTTTGCCGTGACCTCGTTGCTGTCCATGACCACCCGCAGGACTCGGATGCGCGCCGGTGTCCCCGACACCACGGCGCAGGCCTCCTCGAGGGAGGGGGCTTCGTTCAGGCCATCGGGCATCGTCCCAGTCTACGGAGGTACTTGCCAATGGTTGGTAAGTACCATAGTTTGGTAAGTAGAAGAACAGCGGGCCCTGCCCGGTCAACGGAGGGGCGTCTCGCGGCTCGGGAACTGATTTGTCCCGGTTCATGCCTGCAGATGCACCTCTCATAGGTAGAGACCCATTCGGAGGGAATGACGTGGCTACAGCGACAGGAACCGCAACCGACGTACCGGTGAGGAGCGACGGCGCGATCGCGCCGGTGCGCACGCGCCGGTCGTGGGTGTACGCCGCGGGTGCGGCCGCGCTCATCATCGTCGGCGGTGTCGCCAGCGTCTTCATCTACTCGACGTCGTCGCACACCCAGCAGGTGTTCGTGGTCGCCAAGAGCATCGACCGTGGCGACACCATCACCAAGGACGACCTCACGACCATCGACGTCGCCGCAGGGCAGCGCACCGCCGGCGTCGCGTCGACGGACGCGAGCAGCCTCATCGGCAAGGTCGCCACAGTCGACCTCCCCGAGGGCAGCCTCGTCACCAAGTCCGCGATCGCTTCGGCGCTGCCCGTCCCAGGCGGGCAGGCCCTCGTCGGGCTCTCGCTCAAGCCGGCGCAGCTCCCGGCGCAGCAGCTCGTCGCGGGGGACCGCATCGAGGTGGTCCCCATCGCCGCTACGGACGGCTCCGGCTCCGCGGTGAAGAGCAACGCCGCCCCCATCCAGGGCGTCGTCTCCGCGTCCCGGACCAGCCAGTCCTCCGGCACGACGATCGTCGACGTCTACATCAACGCGAAGAACGCCGCCGATGTCACCAGCCGCGCCGCGGCCGGACAGGTCGCCATCTACCTCGCAGCGGCGGAGGACTGACATGGCCGTCCACGCCTTCGCCTCTTTCGCGGGCTCTCCCGGCGTCACCACCGCGGCGTTCGCGTTCGCGGTGCACTGGCCGCGACCGGTGATCGTGTTCGAAGCCGAGACCGCCAACGCGACGTCCGCGATGACGGGCTTCTTCCGCTCGAACCTGCACCCGAGTGCCGGCGGCTTGGACAAGGTCGCCGTCGCCTACTCCCGCAACGTGCTCACCTGGCAGGACCTCATTACGCCCGAGAGCGGGCTGTCGATCGCTGTGCACGAGCTCCCGGAGCTTCCGCAGGCGATCCCGGCGTTGCCCAACGGGCACCGCATGTGGGTCGTCCCCGGCTTCCACAAGCTCAGCATCGTTGACGGCGTCCGCCGCATGTGGGCGCGGTTCCCGCACCTGTTCCGCGCGATCAGCGAAGCCGGCATCGACGTGATCGTTGACCTCGGCCGGGTCGCTCACGAGGACATCCGACTGCCGCTGCTCGACTCCGCAGACCGCGTCACCGTCTTCTCCGAGAGCACGATGGTCGACCTCAACCGGATCTACCGCCGTGCCGAACTCCCCGACTTCGCCGAACGCCTGCAGGGCGTCGGCCGCGCGGAGAAGTACCGGCTGGTACTGACCGAGTCCCGCTACGAAGCCATTCCCGCCAGCGACTTCGGCCGCAACGTCCTGCCCGTGCTCGCCGAACTGCCCTGGGACCCCGACGGCGCCGCCGTGTTCTCGCTCGGCCGTCCCGACGCCAAGCCCCAGCGCAACGCCTACCGCCAGGCAGTCCGCCGGGCCGTGGCCGCCCTCGACGAACAGACGACAGCAGATCTCGACCGGAAGGTGGTGGGCTGAGTGGCCGACGAGCAGACCCCCCAGATCAGCATCAGCCAGCGGCCGTTCCTGGCCGATCTCGCGGCAGACCCGAACATCGCCCCCGCCAGCGTGGAGCCGACCGAGCCCGGCCGTGCAGACGGCCGTACGCACCTCTTCGCCGCCGCCAGCGGCGCCCGACTGCACCTGGTCGACCCGATCCCCGCATCTCCCGAGCAGCTCGAGCAGCCGGAAGCACCCGCAGCGCCGATCCCGGACTTCATGCGCCGGGACCGTGCACGCGACACGCTCGTCGAGACCCACGACCGCGACGCCGACGACGTCAACTGGCGGCTCGTCGACGAGCACGTGAAGGAGCTGAACCTCCTGGACTCGGCGACCCGCTCCCGGGCGGACTTCGACGTCGCGATCGCCTCCGTCGGCCCGGAAACCGAGTTCGAGGAAGAGGCGCTGGCAGAGATGCGCCGGCGTACGGAACGGCACGTGCAGTACGAGGTCGTCAACCACGGCCCGGACCGCGACTGGGACACCGGCCGCATCGAACGGCACGTGCAGGCGATGTTCGACACCGCGTTCCGGTACGGCCGGTTCCAGCAGTTCCTGCGCGAGCCCGACGTCGAAGACATCACCGTGGTCGGCTACGACAACGTCATGGTGACCAAGACCGACGGCCGACGTGAAGCACGCCGTCCGATGGCCGAGAGCAACGACGACCTCCTCCGGATGGTCGCCGACCTTGCCTCCGCCCGTGGCCGCGTGTTCGCCCGCCCCAACGGGCACATCGACCTCGACATCGGCGGCGTCCGGTTCTCCGGCACCGGCTCCGCGATCACCTCACTGCCGGACCTCACCTTCCGCAAGCACAACCTCGTCGACATCGACCTGCCCGGCATGGTGCGGCTCGGCTCGCTCCCGAAGGCCGGCGCCGGCATCCTCAGCGCCGCCGTCGAAGCGAACCAGTGCATCCTGGTCGCCGGCTACCCCGCGGCCGGCAAGACGACCTTCCTCCGCGCGCTCATGTCCGCGGTGCACCCCGACGAGAAGATCGCGACGATCGAGACCGAGCGCGAGCTCTACCTCGGCAAGAACCCGGAACGGCACCGCCAGGTCACCGACCTGCAGTACCTGCCGTCGACCGTCGGCACCGGCGACCTCGCCGTCCCGTACAGCCTCGAGGACGCCTTCCTGCAGTCGCTGCGCGTCTCCGCCCAGCGCATCCTCTTCGGCGAGATCCGCGGACCGGAAGGCCCCGTCGCGATCAAGGCGATGCTCGCCGGCAAGGGGTCCCTGTCGACGATCCACGCCCGCAACGCCAACGACGCCCTCCACCGCTTCGCGGACGTCCTCATGAGCGAGCAGGGCCTCAGCAGCGACATCGTCCCGCTGCGCCAGATCCTGCGCACGATCCAGATCGTCGTGTACCTCGACACCATCCCGAACGGCGACGGCACCCGCCGCCGCATCGTCTCGGAGATCGCCGAAGTCATCCCGCGCCCCGGCGGCGACGGGCAGACCCCGCTGGCGTCCCCGCTCATCAAGTGGAACTACGACCACGAGACCTACGAGAAGCACCGCCCGTCGCCCGAGCTCGAGCAGACGTTCCGCCGCAACGGGCTCAACCCCGAGATCCTGTGGGAGGAATGATGGCGCTCCTCGCAGCTCTCGCCGGCGCCGTCTTCGTCGCCGGGATCATCCTGCTCGTCCGCGCGTTCCGCCCGGCACCCCCGAAGCCTGTCTCGAAGAAGACGTCCGGCCCGACCCTGGCGCAGCGCTGGAAGGCGGTGTCGCGCCGAACGAAGAACACGATCGTGCTCGGCCTCATCGCCGGCGTTGTCGCCGCGGCGATCTCCGGCATCATCCTGCTGCTGGTCGTCGTCCCCGCCGCGGTGATCGGCCTGCCGCTGCTGCTCGGCAAGCAGGACACCCGCGAGCGGGATCTCCTCTCCGCACTCGAAGCGTGGACCCGCTCGCTGGCGTCCACGGCGGAGACCGGCGAGTTCACCCTCCGCGAGGTCGTCGACGTCACCAGGGCCTCCACGCCGGCGATCATCCGTGTTCCCGTGGACCGCCTCGCAGCCCGCATGAACGGCTCGTGGTCCAGCTCCGCAGCGCTCCGAGCGTTCGCCGACGAGCTCGACAACCCGTGGGCCGACGAAGTCACCATCTACCTCATCCAGGCTGCCGAGTTCAGCTCCGGAGGCCTCGCCACCGCCCTCGACGGTGTCGCCGACAACCTCGCCGTACAGACCGCGATGCGGTTCGAGATCTACAACGAGCAGGACAAGCCCCGCCGCACCATGCGCACCATGACGCTCATCGTCGGCGTCGTCCTCGTCGGCATCGTCCTGTTCTCCCACACCCCGCAGATCGCGACCTACCGCACCCCCGTCGGGCAAGTCCTCCTCGCCGTCATCCTCGCCGGCTTCGTGGCCTTGCTCGTCTGGGCGAAATCGCTGACGCGCACCCGTTCCGAACCGCGCATCATCATCACCGATCCGGAGGTGCGTCGATGAACCCCGCACTCCTGGCGTTCCTCCCTGGGGCGCTCGTGGGAACCGGTCTCGCCGTGTTCCTCCTCACCCGCGCACCGCGGACGATCCGCGTCGACGATGCCCTCGCCCGCCTCGGCGACGTCAACACCGTCAGTCTCAGCCCCGCGGGTCGTCAGCCTGGCTTCGAGCGAGCGGGCAGCTGGCTCCACCAGCACCTCCCCAACCTCCCTGGGCTGTCCGCGCCGACCAAGCAGCTCGACCTGCTCGAGATGCCCGTCGCGAAGTTCTACGGCGAGAAGCTGCAGCTCGCTGTCTTCGGGTTCCTCGCGCCGCTCGTGCTGCCGTTCCTGTTCAAGCTCTTCACTGGACACTTCTTCGCGCTGCCGCTGCTGCTCTCACCAGTAGTTGCCTTCATCTTGTGGAACGCCCCTGACTCGAGCGTTCGCGCACGAGCGAAGGCCGCACAACGCGAGTTCACCCGATTCGTCACGATCTACCTCGAGCTGGTCGCGGTCGCGCTCCTCGGCGAAGTCAACGCCGACAACGCACTCAAGTCGGCCGCGAGCGTGTCGGACTCGTGGGTCTTCAAGCGCATCCGGCGCGAGTACCAGGTCGCCGAGCTCAGCCGCGTCTCCAAGTGGGATGCCCTCGCTCGCCTCGGCGACGAGGTCGACGTCCCCGCCCTGGTCGAGATGGCGCGCATGATGCGCCTTGCCGAAGCCCGGGTCGGGCTCCGCACCCAGCTGCGAGCGGCCTGCAACAAGCTCCGCCGGCAGGTCGCCGCCGACGACAAGGATGCCGCCGAGCGCGTCACCTCCAGCATGGGCTGGCCGGTCGCGGTGTCCCTGCTGCCGATCATCCTGATCACGATGACCCCCGCCGTCCTCCAGCTCCTCACGACCACCACCTGACCACCGAAAGGAACCCATCATGAACCGCATCCGCACCGCCGTTCTCCGTCGCACCGTCACCCTGCAGGCAGACCTGCAGGAGCGTCTCGACAAGCTCACCGACGACGCCGAGGCCGGCCTCGAGGACTCGGCCTGGAAGGCCATCTGGGTCGTCTCCGGCGCCGTCGCCGCGCTCGCGATCGCCGGAGCCGTCGCAGCATGGGCCACCGGATACCTGGGCAAGCTCCCCGGTTGATCCCGAGACCCACCGTGACCAGCATCAGGAAGGGAGGAACCATGCAGCGCATCATCGCGATCGCACGACGACTGCGGACCGACGAAGACGGCTACGCAGCGTCGGCGATCATCGCGCCCGTGATCTTCCTGCTGCTGTTCACGGCGCTGCAGGGCGCGCTTTGGTATCAGGGCACCAACGTCGCGCAGAACGCCGCCGTCGCCGCGTACAACGACGCTCGTGCCTACGAGTCCACCACCGGGGCCGGTCAAGCCTCAGCACGACAGGTGCTCGATCAGGCCGGCGGGTTCCTCCAGGACAGCAACGTGTCGGTCAACCGGTCTGCCGACACGGTCACGGTCGACGTCACCGGCCAAGTCGTGTCGATGATCCCTGGCGTGCAGTTGCCGGCGGTACACCGCACGATCACCGGCCCGGTCGAGCGATGGGTGCCCGCACCATGATGATGACCATTCGACGCATCCTGCTCGACGAGCGCGGCGACCTCGAGGACCTGCCTCCGGTGACGGTCATGATCATCGCCGCGATGATCCCGATCCTCGGGATCGTGGTCTTCCTCGGCCGGTACGGGCTCACCGACAACAGCGTGCTGTCCGCGGCGTTCGCGGCAGCCCGAGACGCCTCCATGTCACGCGGTACCGACGCCGTCGCGCACGCCAAGGAAGCAGCGCAGCTCGCACTTGGCGACAACACCCACTGCGCCTCGCTCGACGTCACGATCGGCGGCAACGGGCTCACCACCGGCCTCGGCCAGACCGGGACCGTCACCGCGACGATCACGTGTCGCGTCAACACCGGCGACCTGTCCATCCCGGGCATCCCCGGCTCGATGACGATCACCAAGACCGCGTCGAGCCCCGTCGACCCCTACCGAGAGCGGTGAACCCATGAAGTTCATCCCGATGATGCTGATCCTCTGCATCGCCATGATGGTCGTGGCCGGTGCGGTCGTCGACGGCGACGGGAAGACCCAAACCCTGCAGCAAGCCCTCACTGTCGCGCAGGGCGCCGCCCGAGCCGGCACCAACGCGGCCACGGGCAACTCCGTCAACGGGGACGCCTTCAACCTCAGTCCCGACGCTGCCGTGACCGCGGCGGAGAACTACATCAGCGCCGCCGGCGTCCACGGTAGTGCCAGCATCATCGACAACCAGGTGTACGTCACCGTGCAGGAGACCTACACGCCGAAGATCCTCGGTGGCTTCGGTGTCGGACCCATGCCGGTCCACGCCACAGCGTCCGCCCGCCTCGTCGACCACTGAACGAACAGGAACACGACATGACCATCAACCCAAGGCTCGCCCCAGTTGCCGCGGTCGCGATCGGCGCGCTCGTCTTCCTCGCCGGCTGCACCAGCACCCCCGCAGCGGACCCGACCGCGAGCTCGAGCAAGACCACCACCCCGACTCCCACTCCCTCGGCGTACACCCCGCTTACGAAGCCCGGAAGTGTGGACGCCCCGAAGGATCAGAACGAGGCCTGGAGCGGCGCATCCGCGACCGTGAAGGACTTCATCGGCGTGCAGTACGAGATCCAGCACGACGGCGGCGCCAACCCCGAACGCATCGACAAGTTCGCCATCGGCACCGCTCGCGATTCGGTGCACACGGTGGCCGGTCAGCTCGCCGAGCAGAAGATCACAGTCACTGGGGCGCCGAAGTGGACTCCCGACGCCGCCGCGTCCACCTACGGGGCGCTGATCGACCACGACGGGACACAGATCCCGAACGGGACCGTCTACGTCGTCGGATGTTTCGACACCTCGGACCAGGTCTCCAAGAAAGCTGACGGCTCGATCGCTCCGAAGTCCGAGACAGTCCGATTCCCCGTGCAGTTCAAGACGCAGTACATCCCGGATGACAAGGCATGGGAAGTCGCCGAAGGGAAGAACCTCACCGGAGCGGGGGCTCCGACATGCTGAGGCGCAAGCGCTCACGGCTCGCTGGGCTGCTCGCCGCTCTCGGTGTTGCAGTCTCGGTCGTCGTAGCGTCGCCGGCGTTCGCGGACGGCAGCGGTGGGTGCTCCACCGACCCGTTCAGCCCGGTCTGCAGCGTCGGCGTGGGTGTTCCCGGCTCAGGTGGCGGAGGGTCGGGTGGTGGAACCACAGCCCCTGCACCAGGCGGGGACGATGGGACACCGGCTGACTTCACACCTGGCCCGCAGAAGTGCACCTACAACGACAAGGACATCCCCTGCCAGAGCGACGACGGCTGGTGGTCGTCGAACGGCAATTGCACCGGCTACGTCAAGCTCAGCGACCCGCAACCAGCCCCCGAGGCGGGCGAGTCCGCCGCGACCGGCGCCTGGTACACCTGCACCTGCCCGGGCGCTGACGCCGGCAGTGGCCGCGACTGCTACGGCGGCACGTTCTGGTCCAACACCCCGCCCGCCGGCATCAACCGGTACACGCCCGCGCAGGCGGCGGCGGCCCTGGTGAAGACCTTCCAGCTCGAGGGCATCGACATCGGCATGGCCCCGGCCAGCAAGACGCACACCGACGACCCCGCCGGCACCGCGCCCTACCGTCGCACCTGGGTCGGTATCCCCGTCTGGCTCTGGGTCGAGAACCCCCAACCCCTGACCTACGGGCCGTACTCCAAGACCGCGACCATCGGCGGCGTCACCGTCACCGCAACCGCGACCGTCTCGGGCGTCACGTGGTCCAGCGGCGACGGCCAGACCGTCAACTGCGGTGCCGGCACCGCGTTCAATCAGGCCGCGATGGGCAACCAAGTCGCCACCGACTCGCCGACCTGCGGATTCCGGTACACGCACACCTCCAAGGGCGGCACCTTCCAGGTCAACGCCACCAGCCACTGGACGGTGAACTGGACTGGTGGTGGCACCGACGGCACGATCGCCGTCCGCGACACGCAGAGCTCCACCGCCGTCCGCGTGGGCGAGCTCCAGAGCGTCAACACCGTCCCCGACGGCGGCACCTACGGATGAGGCCCACACGGGAGCGGCCGAGTGCGGAAAAGCCCGCGCTCGGCCGCTCCTGCGGCCCGTTCCGACACGGCTCCGGTGTGTCGGGCGGCCGTCTTCCTACACTGATGCCACCCGCACGGGGGACAGAAAGGCAGCACCATGCGTAGGTTCATCACCGGTTTCGGCGCTCTCATCGCGATCGTCGCCGTCCTCGTGGGCGTCCCAATCGTTCTCATCGTCGCCGCGGGCAACCCGCTGCCCTCTGGAGCGCAGCTGCAGAGCATCATCACGCTCACCCCGGACTACGGCAACACGATCCTCCTGACCAAGCTGCTGCCCTGCGCCGGCTGGATCGCATGGGTGCTCTTCGCAGTCCCGTTCCTGATCGAGCTCGGCGCCACCATCACCGGCCGCCCGACCAAGAAGCGTCTCCCGATCTTCCGCGGCCAGCAGCACGTCGCCGCGGCCCTCATTGCCGCCGTGCTCGTCATGTTCGCCGGCGGCACGATGATCGGCACCGCACAGCCGGCCAACGCGGCGCCCGCACCCGCCGCTACCGTCGCCTCGCAGCCAGTCGAGACTCCCGCAGCCGCCCCGGCCGCTCCGCGTGCTCCGCCGGCGGCTGAGACCCCCGCACCTGCAGCTCCGACCGTGACAACAAAGACGGTCCACCACACCGTGGTGCCCGGTGACAACCTCTGGAGCATCGCTGAGCAGTACTACGGCGATGGCACCCGGGATCTCGACATCTTCAACGCCTCCACCGCCACCGTGCAGCCGGACGGTCAGCACCTGACCAACCCGAACCTCCTCCGGCCCGGGTGGAACCTCACCGTCCCCAACGTCACCGTCACCGAGACGCCGGCTCCCGCGCCGCAGCCCGCCGCCCCAGCGCCCGTACCGTCCTCGAGCGCGTCCTCGAGCAACGCCGATGCAGACGCCGGCGTGCCGGCCGCGCCGAGCCCCTCGGCGTCCGCAACCCCCAGCGCTTCCGCGTCAGCGACGCCGAGCGCGACGCCCACCGCCGCACCGAGCGCCAACAGCAGCACCACCGACGCTGGCGCGCAGCACGCGGACTCCGCCGTGGTCGACAACGACGACGACGTGACGATCCCCCTCGCGACCGCCGGTGGCATCGCCGGCATCCTCGCCGCGGGACTCCTCACCGCGCTGGGTGCGCGACGACTCAAGCAGCGCCGCAAGCGCCGCCCTGGCACGCGGATCGCGATGCCCGAGCCTGCCGCCGCGAATCTCGAGCTCGAGCTGCGGATGATCGAGAACCCTCTCGGGCTGCAGGACATCGACAACGCACTCCGCAGCCTGCAGATCTGGGCAGAGGACACCGGAGCCGTCCTCCCGGAACTGTTCGCACTCCGCCTCGAGGAGCAGGAGATCGCGCTCTACCTCAGCGAACCCGCCGACCTGCCCGCACCCTTCGTCGCAGCGTCCGAGGACCGCACCGCCTGGGTCGTCCTCCCCGGCACAGCGACCGAGCCGGTGCGCGAGTCCGTCTCCCCGTACCCCGCACTCGCGACCATCGGCGTTGACGACCACGGGGGAGTGCTCATGCTCGACCTCGAGCAGATCGGCTCGCTCAACGTCGTCGGCGACGAAGACACCGCCCGCGGCGTTCTCAACGCGATCGCCGTGGAGCTCGCCGAGAACCCGTGGTCCGAGCAAATCGAGGTCACCCTCGTCGGCATGCCGCGGGGGCTCGCGCGGGATCTCGACCGGTTCCGTGTCCAACACGTCGACGACACCGCCGCTCTGGTCCGGAACCTGCGCACCAGCCTCGCCGGACGCGAGGCCTCGTTCGACAGCTACGGCGTCGACGGCGTCCACAGTGCCCGCACCCGCGCCACCGACGCCGAGTCCTGGGCACCGCACGTCGTCGTCCTCGGCCAGCTCCCCGACGAAGCGGTGCAGCGCGAGCTGCAGGAGCTCGTCGAGCGAGTGCCGCGCCTCGGCGTCGCCACCATCGCGAACGGCGAGACGATCGGGACCGGCTCCATTGTCCGGATCTCCTCGTCGACGAGCGCCGAACTCGTCTCACCTGGCGACGTCATGCCGCCGCTGCCGTTCACCCCGCAGGTGCTCCAGGGGCGCGAACTGGAGCTCGTCCAGGAACTCTTCGCCACGACCGAGCAGGACGCCGTCGCGGCACCCGCCACCGCCCCGATCACCACCGTCGACGACCTGCAGCCGCAGGAGACCCTCGCAACGGCCACAGACGCCCCGCTCGCAGACGAAGGCCCCACGGTTGCGCAGTCGGAGCCTGAGCCCGCTCCAGCCCCGCAGAGCGCTGCTGACGACATCGTGGACATCGAGGAGGAAGCGCCGACTGCCACCGAGGAGGCCTCCGATGCCGCTTCCGACCCCGTCGATGCCGATTCCGCGCCCGCCGAGGTCGCATCGACGTCGGTGGATGTCCCATCCGCCGCTGTTGATGTCCCATCGGAGCCCGAAACCGTCACCGCACCGGACTGGCCCGCCCCGTACGTGCGGATGCTCGGCACCGTCGACGTGCTGCACCTCGCCGACCCCGACCGGCTGCCCGGCCGCGGCGCCGAGCTGCTGACCTACCTGAGCCTGTCCGCCCCCGCGAACGGAACGATGCTGCAGCAGGCGTTCTGGCCTGACACCGTCAACGCGAAGGACAGCCAGCGCAAGCTCGTGCGCCTCGTCCGCCAGGCGCTCGGCGCCGACCCCGACGGCACCCCGCTCTTCCCCGAGAACAAGAACCAGGAGGGCTACCAGCTCCACCCCGCCATCGGAACCGACTGGCATGACTTCCGCCGCCTCATCGGCGACGACCTCGCCCGCACCAGCAACGAGAACCTCGTCGCCGCGATCAAGCTCGTCCGCGGAACCCCGTTCGCCGGCATCAGCACCCGCCGCGGCTGGTGGGCGTGGATCTCCGTCCTGCAGGAGGAGATGATCGCCGCGGTCATGGACGCCGCGGACGAGCTCGCCCGTCGCGCGCTGGAGATCCGCGACGTCAACCAGGCCCGGTACGCTGCCGGCATCGCCAAGGCCGTCGAACCGCTCAACGAGGCCGGGTGGCGCACGGAGCTGCGCGCAGCGATGCAGGACCGCGACGTCGACGAGATCAACCGCATCGTCGACGAGATGTACGCCCGCGTCGGCGGCGGCGACCCGGACTACGAGCTCGACGATGAAACCGCCGAACTCGTCGACGCTGCAACTCGATGACCGGCGTGGCCTCGGACGGCCGTCGCCTCCGGATCTCGACCACCCTCGCCGGGAGCATCGCCGCTGCCGGCGGCAGCGCACTGCTCGCCATCGTCTTGCACCCGGTCGTCGCCTCCGCGGCGTACGCGTGGACCCTGACTGCGCTGCTCGCCGCCGCGGCCGCCGTCCCCGTCGGAATCGACCTCCGCTCTCGAAAACTCCCCAACCGGTGGGTCGCACCGATCGCCGCCGCTGCCGCTGTGCAGGCCTTCGCTATCGCATACGGCACAGCCGACCCCTGGCGGGTGCTCTGGCCGCTCATCGTCGCCGCCATCGTCTTCGCGTTCTACGTCGCGCTCGGGCTGGCCGGCATGTTCGGTCTGGGCGACGCGAAGTTCGCCGCCGCACTCAGCATCACCGCCGCGATCTACGCCGGCCCCTTGGCCCTGTACCTGATCCCGATCGCCGTACTCCTCGGAGGGCTCTGGCGTGCTCTGCTCACCGCTGTCGGACGAGGCAAGCGGCCCCGTGCACACGGACCCGCGATTGCGATCGCAGCCCTGACGATCCTCGTCACCACGATCGCACTGCAGCAGGCCGCCGGAGCCTTGCGCTGAAACGATGCCGCAGAGCCGTCGTCCGTGAAGGCGCCGGCTCCGCTGCTGTCCTCACGGGGGCGTCGTGCCCACGGAACCGTCCCACTGCCCCTCGACGTCCCCGAACGCCCACCCCGTCCACCGACCCTGCAGCACGTACAGCGCGGCCCCTCGGAGCCGGTACTTCACCCCCACGATCTCCCGGACCAACGCGACCATCTCCGCCGCACTGGTCGGGGTGAAGTCTGGTCCTGACCGGTCGAGGCGCATCAGCTCCCACCCGTCCACCGAGAGCAGATCCCTCAAGAGAAGATCGTGCGTGTAGCGGTTCCGTCGTCTGTACGCCGCCCGCGCATCCGTGATCGTCATCAGAACATGCTCCCGCTGCTCGTCGGTGAGCCTCGGGGACGTACGAACCTTCGCAGCGGAGACCTCGGCGCACTTCTGGAATCCAGCAGGGGCATCACGAAACGCCGTCACGCTGCGCTCCCCGTCGAGGGCGGCATGAAGCCAGCGCAGCGCGGCATCCATGCTGGTCGTCTCATCACCCAGCCGGCCGAGCAGGAACACGCGCTGGTCGGCCGCGTCGAGGGCGTAGAGAGCGTCCAGATCCATGACGGCATCGTGCCAGCTGCTGCGAGCGTCAGCGGCTGCCCTGACGGCTCAGATCACGCCGGACCTGGTCGATCTCCGCATCAACGCGCCCTCGCGGTCTGAGCCTCCGGTGCGTCACCAACGGACGTGGAACCCATACCTTCTGTAGGCGTCCCTGCCACGTCGTGTCGACGAGCACGGCTCGCTCAGAGGCCGCGATCGCGAAGCCGTGCGTCTTGAGGTGCCCGATCTCGACGTAGTCGAGCTCGACCCACACCGGCATCGGCTGCTCGAAGGCCGTGGCACCTGCTCGGTCCTCTTCTGGAGCCTGCGCCGGCGTGTACAGCGTCACGTCGGGGTGCTCCGGCGGATGCCAGACATACCGGCGAGCGTCCCCGCCGGCGGTGGGACGTTCGCGGTCGAGGAACGCGTCTGCCATGCCTTCAGTGTGCCAGTCATTCGAACATGTGTTCGAATCCGTGGGATCATGGCGGCATGGGCAAGAACCGTCGATATGGCACGTTCTGTGCGGAGTTGCGTCCGATGCGAGTTGCCTGGCGGCGCTGAGGTGCGCAGTTCTCCGGATGGTCACCCAACTGGCAAGTCGCACTTGACCTCAGGCCTGGAGTTCGCGTTTAATGCATGATACGTGCATTGAACGAAGGAGATGCTGTGGTGCGAGAGCCGTACGGTTCGGCGGAGCTGCATCTGCTTTCCGGAGTGCTGCTGCTCAACGAGGCCGCAGCCGTGTTCGACGCGATGCTCGACGGGTGGTGTTCGCAGATGGTCGGGGGCCGGAGCTTGCGGATGCCCACGGTGACGAACCGAATCCAAGTGGTGCGACAGTTCCAGCGGCACGCAGGGGAATGGCCGTGGACGTGGTCCGCGGCGATGCTCGACGAGTGGATGACCGACCTGGTCGCGACGCACCGGCTCGCGGCATCGACGATGCGCCGTTATCAGGACACGATTCGGCAGTTCTGCGACTTCGTCTGCTCGCCGCACTACGGGTGGGTCGCGGAATGCGAGACCCGGTTCGGAACCCACCCGGTCCAGGTTTGTCACGAGTGGAACGCTCGGGCACACGTGCAGGGGTCCGAGGCGAATCCCGCGCGGCGGCCGCTCACCCGCGACGAGCTCCAGGCAGTGTTCGATCGGGCCGACGAGGAAGTTGACAGGCGCCTCGACGCAGGTCGGAAGGGTGCCATCGCCGCGTACCGTGACGCCACGATGCTCAAAGTCGCTTACGGCTGGGGGCTCCGAGCGAACGAAGCTGTCATGCTCGAGGTGCACGACTTCTACCGGAACCCCAAGGTGCCGATCTTCGACGACTTCGGATTCCTTCGCGTCCGGTTCGGGAAGGCGTCTCGTGGCTCGCCACCGAAACCGCGTGCCGTCGCGACCGTGATGCCATGGGCCGTTGACGCGGTCCGCGACTACCTCGACAACGTCCTGCCGATGATGCGAGGGGCTACCTCGACATGTTCGCTGTGGCTCTCCGAGCGAGGCGAGCGGGTGGGGAAACGCGCACTCGGCGACCGCTTCGCGCAGTACCGCGATGAGCTCGGGTTGGATCGGTCTCTGACGCCGCACTGCCTCCGGCACAGCTACGCGACGCACCTGATCGAGGACGGTCACGACCCGACGTTCGTGCAGCGGCAGCTCGGACACGCGTACCAATCGACAACCGGGATCTACACACACGTCTCGGCCGAGTTCGCCAACCGGATCCTGCAGGACGCGCTTGACCGCGTGCCGCAGTTCGACACCATGAAGGGAACCCCATGACTCATCAGCTCAACTACGAATGGCGGCTGCGCGAGCAGATGGCTGCCGCCGGCATGTTCAGCACGACGAAACTCATCCCTCTGCTTGCCGAGCGTGGGATCACGCTCTCTGCGAGCCAGGTCTACCGGCTCGTCGCGGAACGGCCCGAGCGACTGAATCTGCAAGTGCTCGTCGCGTTGACGGACATTCTGCGCTGCACGACCGATGACCTGATCACCCGCGTCGAGACTGCCGAAGGACAGATCGAAGAGGCAGTTGGGGACGATGGGCGGAGCTTCGCGAACGACGCGCTCCGCCGGAGCGGTCACCGACCGGCGCGTGCGCGACTGATCGACTGAAGTGGCTCCGCCATCAACATGCGGGCATGACCGCCTCGTCGTGGGGATCATCGGGACCCGCCGATACTGCGACTGGTGCTGGCGAAACCTTCCCGAGACGCGTCGCGAGTGCAATCGGTGCACGCGTCTCGACCACCTCGGCCGAGGGGCGCTGTGCAGGTCGTGCCGCGCCCAGGACCGGATCACGCAGACCTTCAACGACGACGTCCTGCGCCGGCAACCAGCGCTTGGCGCGCTCCGAGATCATCTCCTCAATGCCGATCCGGGCTACTTCCTCCGTCTGGTGCACAGCGGCCGCGCATGGCGGCGCCTGTGCGAAATCGCGGCGCATCCCGTACCGATCACCCATGACGACCTCGATCGCTTCGGAACTCGAGCAGCAATGTCTCAGGTTCGATCGCTGCTGGTTGACCTCGGCGTCCTGCCGTATCGGGACGAGCGACTTGTCGAGCTTGAACGATGGACGCAGGGCGAAATCCAGAAACTCACTGGCCGAGCGAACGAGCTCGCCATCACCCAGTTCACCCGCTGGCGCCAACAGCGCCGACGGCGCGACACACCGATGACCGCCACCATCCTCGCCAACGACAAACGCGAGGTCCGCCTCGTCGTCGCCCTGCTGTGCGCGATCGAACGTGCGCACCATGACATCAGGACCGTCCCGCAGGCGATCCTTGACCGGTGGCTTGCCAGTCAGTCACGCGATGCGACGCGAGTTCGTCACTTCATTCGCTGGTGCGTCAGCGCTGGCATCAACCCGAGTCTCGTGGTGCCCGGATACGCTCGGCCGGACTTCCTACTCGGCGGGACCCATGGTGCGTCGAACGAAGCAGCGCTGACGGCGGCGGCCACTGACCAGATTCTCGACCCGCGCCACCGACTCGCGATCATCCTTGCCGTCGTCTACGGCATCCGAGTCCACCGCATCGCCGCACTCCCGATCAGCGCACTTCAGCTCGGCGACGACGACGCAAGTATCCGGCTAGGGACGATTGACCTTCGCCTGCCCGACATTGCTCGCCCGTGGGTGGAGGCAATTCGGTCAGGGATCACGGTGAAACGTCGGCTTGGCGGCAGGGATACTGACCCCGTTTGGATCTTTCCGGGCTATCGGCACGGTGACCACACGCTGCCCTCGAGTCTCGCTGCGCAGCTGCGGCAGTTGGGCGTCGATCCCACCGTCGGACATCGCGCCGCCGCGGGGGCCGTCGTCACGCAGGTCCCATCGGCTGTCGTCGCGCGTGTGCTCGGCGTCAGCATCGCGACCGCGTCGACGTGGGCCCGCCTGGCGGGTATCCAACCGGGCGGCCCGGTGTCTCGTGAGTTCGGTTGACCTCACAGCGGGCTGTCCGCGGTGCGCATAACCGCGGTGCTCAATACGGCTCGTACCGCTCTGATGCCGGCTCGGTGGCTGCGCCGTTCAATGGGGACGTTGTTACGCCACTGACCTGATCCACCTGGGCGAAGCATCACCGGTGTCCCGCTCGATAGCCCGAGATCTCGCGAGTTTGGTCAGCGCGCCGCTGATGGCGAGCGGGCTAGCGGCGCACAGGCGTCAGTGGCCGGCGCCGATCTCGACGAAGAGCACGCCGCCGATGATGAGGACGATGCCTGCAGCCATGACGACGGTGAAGGGTTCCTTGAAGAGGAACTTGCTCGCGACCGCGGTGATCGCGACACCTGATGCGGCCCAGATGCCGTAGGCGACACCGAGGCCGAGTCCGGCGTTGAGGGTGAGTGTCAGCATGATGAAGGAGGCGATGTAGCCGACGGCGACGCCGACGTACCAGAGCTTCTTGCCACCGGATGCGACGCGCAGCGACAGGGTGGCGGCCACCTCGAGGGTGATCGCGCCGATGAGGAACAGCCACTGCATCAGATCGTCTCCTGCTTGGAGTGGCGCTTCTCAGCTGCCTTTTGCGCGCCGATCTCGACGATGAGGACGCCGCCGATGATGAGGACGATGCCGACGAGCATCAGCGGTGTGAGTGGCTCTCCGAAGATCAGGGCGGACAGCAGAGCGGTGAGTGCGACGCCGGACGCTCCCCAGATGCCGTACGCGACGCCGAGCGCGAGTCCGGTGCGGAGGACCGCGGCAAGGAAGATGAACGCGGCGACGAATCCAGCCGCGGTGAGGATATACCACGCGGGGTGGTCGAGGGCGGCCTTCAGGGAGAGGGAGCCGGTGGATTCACTGAGGATCGCTCCGGCGAGCAGCAGCCACTTCTTCATCGGTCAGTTCTCCAGGAGGTGATGCGCGAGCGCGCGGATCTCGGCGCGCTCGTCGGTGGTGGGGGTCAGCGTGTTGGTGGCGTCCGCGAACCAGATGCCGTCGGCCATGAGCCGAGCGGCGCCAAGCCGACCCCGTTCGCTGCTGCTGATCGTGTCGGGTATGGCGAACCATGGCCCGAGTCGTTCGGCCCACCGGGCGGCGAGGGGCTCGCGGAGGCGCGGGTCGGTCAGGAACACGAGATCAGTCACGTCGGCCCGTCGACCGATCGCGAGGTCGACGTATGCACGATGCCGGTCCCACGGGGACGCGTCGCCCGCAGCCGTCGGTAGAAGCTCTTCGAGTGAGGTCAGCCAGTCGTCAACGACGGCGTCGACGAGGGCGAGCATGAGGTCGCGCTTGGTCTTGAAGTGGTACATCAGACCCGGCTTCGTCAGCCCCGCAGCGTCTGCCACTGAGTCCAACGACACAGACCGGCCGTCGTGGAGCAGCGTCAGCGCACAGCGGATCAGATCATCACGGGAGTTCCTCGACACATCCCTACCTTACCAACCGGAAGGTTGGTAAGGTCAAGCCCCTGTGACCGACCGATGTATCTCGGTGGCTACGAACGGTTCGGGATCGAGCGATACTACTCGAACATAGGTTCGATTGGAGGAGCCGTGAGTCGACGTCGCGCGATCGCTGGCCAGGCAGCGAACTCCGCACAGGCGAACACCGCACAGTGCCAGCAGATGTGTCCCGCGCTGCGATCAACGAGTTCCTCACCCGTCCAGCGCCCGTCTCGCTGACCCCGGAGGAGATCGGTCCATCGCCAGTTGTCACCGTCGTCGACGGGGACGCCGTCGACGTGTGGTTGCGGTTCGTCGAGATCCGCGTCCAAGAGCGCGCCGTGGTGGTCGCCTTCACCGACCGTGCTGTGCAGGTCGAGGTGACCCGCCGCGACGGATCTCGCTACCGAGTCTGGGTCTGGCGCGGCTCGGTGACTCGAGCCGGACGTGAACGGTAGATCGCCGGACTACTGATCGGTACGGGCGGAGAACGCAGCGCTCGGGTCGCCCTCGCGCAGCGCGCGGTCGTACTTCGCCCACGACTCCAGTTGCATCGCCGACGGTTCCTCGCCGGCGTGCACGGCGCGCGCGATCTCGTTCGCGTACAGATCGCGCATCTCTTCCGCAGCCCGGTGAAGCGGCAACACGACCCCCATCGTTTCCGCACCGCCACAACTCGATGCGCCCGAACGATCTTGACGAGCATCGCGAGATCCCACTACCCCGAGTGCGAGGGGCGATCGGAACCGCGATGTCCGATCCCTGCCCGCGATGTCACCTACTCCTGATGAGGCACCGGTTTCCGCCGCATGTCTCGTCGAGTCGCCCGATCCGGTCGACGTCCACGGAACCCCAGGAGTCACCATGTCCGCTGTAGAGCTCTACTTCGCCGCCACCCTCGGCGCCGGCATCATCTGGATCTTCATCCCCGGCCCCATCGGAGCTCGCGCACTGGTGCTCTTCCGTGTCCTGGTGCGAGCGGAGCGCCGGCAGGATGACGGCGGGACCGAGGAGTCGTCGTGAGCTACCACCGGCGTGGCCGCGGTGGGCCTTAGCTCGCGTTGCCCTCGGCGCGGAGCCGCTCCCGCGTCGCGGTCTGCGTCTTCATCAGCCCGGTCTCAGTCATCTTGAGGGTGGTGGCCGCTTCCCGCCACGTGATACCAGCCGCTCGAGCAGATTCGACGACGTCGTACCGGCGAGCGATCGCGTCGTCGAGCTCGTGCCGAAGCCGCTCGATGTCGTCAGCGACCTGCTGCAGCTGGGCGCGGGCATCGTCCTGGGAAGTCATGCCAGCACTCTAGGTGCACCGCGTTACCCAACCTGGTGACACGCCAAGCCCAACTGAGTTACCCAACCCAGTTGACAAGCACAACCCGGTTACCTAACGTGGTTGACATGAGGACAGCGTTCAAGCCCGGCCAACGAGTCGCCGGCATGTACATGGACCACCGCGGTGCCTCCGTGCTCGACTACAGCGGCGTCGTCGTCTCCGTCACGCCGGCCGACCTGTGGCCGCGGCTGGAGATCCGTTACCGCGACGGGCAGACCCGCACCACCTCGGCGCATCCGGACTTCGTCATCCCGATGGCCGGCCCGATCGAGTGGGCCCGCCGCGTTCGCGCCACCGCCCCCGACGCTCCCGCGACCGCGGAGTGCGTCGCGGCGATCCTGCTCACCCAGGGGCACTCGCTCTCGATGCACGAGCTCATCCGCGTCGTGTGGGTGCTCCGCTTCGACCCCGACGCCCTCACCGAGCCGGCACCCGACGGATTTGTCCCGGTCCGGGCCACCCACGGCACCTCTAACAGGTAGAGGCACGAAGGGAGCCACCATGCAGATCGAACCCACCGACCTGGTGCCGCTCGTGATCCACGTGCCCGCCGCGACGCTCGTGCAGCTGACCGTGCTGGGGCGCATGCGTCCCGAGCCGGCGACGCCGAGCGACCTGGTCGAGGGCCTCGTCGACAAGGCGATCCACACGCGCCGCCGGCCGCCGCTCGCACCCGTCGTGCACCGCACCCTCGACACCCTCACCGGTGGCGACTCGATGCAGATGCTCGCCTACCGCCTCTCCGGCTACACGCCGGAGCAGATCGCCAAGATCTTCGGCCTGTCCCTCGAGGACGCCACCACCCACTTCGAGCAGCTCGACAGCGCTCACCGCAGCAAGACCCACCGGCACCCCCGGAACCGACAGGAGGCCATCGCATGAACCGCCCCGACGACGTGGACTTCGGCTTCGATATCCCCGTCCACACCGATCTCCCGCGTACCCACTGGATGGCGCTCGACGCCTACGCGACCGCGAACGGCACCACGATCGCCGCGCTCCTGCGCGCCACCGCCGTGCACATCCTCAACGTCGCCGGCGCCGCAGCCATCGACGCCCCAACCCCCGCCCCGGTGCGCCCGGCACCGATCCAGATCCCGGCTCCTGCGGCCCAGGACGACGAGCCCGCCGCAGCGGAAGCCCCGACACCCGTTGTCGCACTCCGCACGGTCGACGACGACGAGGTGCGCCGGCTCCACGGCGCCGGGCTCAACGACCCCGAGATCGCCAGCGAACTCGGCTGCAGCGACCACACCGCCTTCCGCATCCGCAAAACCAAGCTCGGTCTCCCCAGGAACGTCACCGGGCGCCCCTCCAAGCAGCAGAGGACCGCGTGAACACCATGAGCAACTTCGTCTCCCACTACCGCCGCGCGATCTTCTGGGCCATCAGCCACGGCGCCGACAACACCCTCGCCGACCAGTTCGCCGAGGCCTACGCCACCGTCCTCGAGGACGCCCCCGCGAACCGGTACCCGGACACGGCCGACCGCACGCCGGCAGAGTTCGCCGACGACAACGTCCTCGAGTACGGCCAGCTCGTCGACACCACCCCGATCGGAACCGTGGTGCCCATCGACAGCCTGTGGGTCGCACGCTGCACCACGTGCCAGTGGAACCCGTGCCGTGACGACGCCACCACCTACGAAGCCGCCGAGCGCGCGGCAGCGCTGCACAACTCCGAGATCCACTCGCCGGCCCGCCGACCGCAGTGGAGCGACGTCGCCGCCTGGGCCGCAGCCGAACGCGCGGGAGCGCACGCGTGAGCCGGCGACAGAGCCTCCGGACCGGCCTCATTGTCGGCACCGTCTCGGCCGCCCTCGTCATCGTCGCCCAGCTCGTCACCGGCGCCGTTCACCCTGCCGGCGGCACCCATCCCGCCGGCAGCCTTGCCGTCGACGGCGCACCCGGCATCACCAACCAGCTACAGCACGCCGGCCTCGTCGACGGCACCACCATCAACACCGCCGCCGTCCGAACACTGCTCGCCAAGATCCCCGCCGCCACCGCAGCGTCCACGCCCACCTACGACCGCGACGCCTTCGGCCCGGCCTGGGCAGACACCGATCACAACGGCTGCGACCAGCGCAACGACGTGCTCGCCCGCGACCTCACCGCGGTCACCTACAAACCCGGCACCCACGACTGCGTCGTCCTCGCCGGCACCCTCCACGACCCCTACACCGGTCAGGAGATCTCCTTCACCCGAGGCGCAACGACGAGTACCGCGGTGCAGATCGACCACATGGTGCCGCTGTCCTGGGCCTGGCAACACGGCGCGTCGACGTGGACGCAGCAGCACCGTGAGCAGCTCGCCACCGACCTCAGCAACCTCACCGCCGTCGACGGCCCCAGCAACGAGTCCAAGTCCGACCAAGGCCCCGCCACGTGGCTGCCGACCGCGTCCTACTCCTGCACCTACGTGGCCCGCTTCACGTACGTCGTGCACCGCTACGACCTCACCCTCGACTCGGCCGACCGGACCGCCATCGACCGCACCCTCGGCACCTGCAAGTGAACGGAGCAGCCATGACGCGGACCCCCGCCAACCCCGCAGACCTCGGAGACTTCATCCCCGAGCGCGACGGCCACGCCCTCATCCTCGGCCCCACCGCCGGCAGCGCAGTCGCGCTCTGGAGCTTCTCCAACGCCGTCGGAAGCGACCTCGTCGTCCTCGCAGACCTCCCCGCCCGCCTCACCGGCCCACGGATTACCATCGCTGCCGACCCCTCCACATGGGACGAGCTGCTCGAGACAACGCTCGGCGAGGTCGCCCGCCGCTACTCGACCGCACTCACCTCCGTGCAGGCCCGCCGGCTGTACGTCGTCATCGACCTCGACTCGCTGCTGAGCACCCCGCCGGCCCTCGCCGAACCCGAACGGCGGCTCCTCCTCGAGCGACTCGACGAGCTCGTGCAGATCGGCCGCGCAGCAGCGGTCCACGTCCTCGCGATCGCCACAGACGACGCCGCCGGCTACCGCGTCAGCAGCACCCTCAGAAACACGGCCCGCGTGTTCCGCCTCCCCGCCGCCGACACCGCCGCCGGGGGTGCATGAGCATGGGCTTCCAGGTCTACGAAGACCCCGACCACGACTGGCGGTGGGCTGGGTACGCCGTCCACGCCGAGTGCGACTGGGACGGCTGCAGCACGCGCATCGACCGGGGGCTGGCCTACAAGTGCGAGGACCACGGCGACTACGTCCTGATGCTCGACGGCGAGGAGATCTCCTACACCCGTTTCGACGACGAGCCCGACGCTGATGAGGTCTGGCAGGAACGCGACGGCTGCGGACTGTACTTCTGTCCTGACCACAAGGCGCGCACCGGCGAGCACGCGACCGTGCAGCCCAAGCCGGACTCGCTCGAGTGGGAAGCGCACATCCTCAGCGACGACTCGTGGGCGGCCTGGCGTGAGCAGCACGGCACCCGCGTCGGAGTCATGCGCGCCCGCGCCCTGCACACCGCGGGGGTGGCCCGGTGAGGTACGTCCGCTGCCCCTCCTGCGCCGGCGCCGGCTACCTCGACGCCGAACTCGCAGCCGACGAACCCGCAGCCGTCGCCTGCAGCACCTGCTGCAGCTTCGGTTGGTTCGACCTCGAAACCGGGAAGCCGGCCGACGTCGAACCGCCCCTGTTCACCCTCACCGAGGAAGGAGTCCTCCAGTGACCACGCACGCCCCCGCCCAGTCACGCACCACACCAATAACCCCCGCGGAACGGGAGCGAGCCCGTGCCTACCTGACCCGCACGATCAGCAACTACGAACACGACCGCGAAACCACCAACACCGCCACCGAGACCGGCCTCGCACACGCCGCCGTGCTCGACATGACCATCGCCAGCTGGCGCCGCCGCCTCGAGGCGCTCGCAGCGGCCTGACCGGAAGGACCCACCCATGACCGTCACCGTCTACTCCAAGCCGTCCTGCGTCCAGTGCACCGCGACCTACCGGGCGCTCGACAACAAGGGCATCCAGTACGAGACCCACGACGTCTCCGCTGACGAGAGCGCGCTCGAGCAGGTCAAGAGTCTCGGCTACCTGCAGGCCCCCGTCGTCGTCACCGACGACGACCACTGGTCCGGCTTCCGCCCCGACAAGATCGCCGCCCTCAGCGCATGAGCACCATCGCCGAGGCCCGACCCGAGGTGGAGCCGATCGTCGAGTTCGAGCCGGTCACCCTCAAGCGCGGCAAGCCGGTCGAGCTCGTGCGCTGGTGGCATGCAGAGGACGGCTGGTCCCACGACCTCGTCCGCGGCCGGTACCGACGCCGCAACCGCGACACCATCACCCTCGAGATCGACGGCGAGCTGCGCGACTTCCCCCGTAACCAGTGGCACGTCTGCGCCGCGTGAGCACCGAAGGAGTGCCGCTGTGACCAAGCGCTACGAATCCATCCAGACCGTCGTCCCGCACGACAACACCCCGAAGACCGACTACTCCCGCACCCGGAAGCTCGCCCAACGCCTCGAGGATCTCAACAGCTGGTCCAGCCGCGGCTACCAGGTGCGCCACACCCACGTCTTCACCGACGACGACAGCGAGATCTACGTCGACGACCTCGAGAAGGATCTCGACGACCCACGCTGACCCTGGGGGAGCCGATCAGCGTAGATCGGCCCCGAGGCCGTGCCGAACGTGTTGAACCAGACGACGTCTCCGGACTCGTTCCGTTCCGCCGGGTACGCCGTCCCCTGGACTGACGGCGGCGAGCATCGTCCGTTCCCGACGTCGACGCAGAGGTGTTCGACCGCGGTCACCCTCGGATCGAGCGGTAGCCGCGTCAGCGGCACCGGGACGGCATAGGACGACCAGTTGCGGTACTTCGCGACGATGAACCCATCGCCCAGGTGCCACCGGCAGCGCGGGCAGTGCTGCGCGGTGTAGTCGGTGTTCGTCGTCTTGCTGTGCGCCGCCCGGTACTCCGTCGCGGGCGGCAGTGAACTCGCCGCGAACGCCTTCCGTACCTCTGCCTGGAAGACCGACTCGGGCCGGTCCTGCACCCAGGTCGGGTACCGCGAACCGAACGACACTGTCCCCACCTGGCCGCATCGGGTCTGCAACTGCACACCGCCGAGCCACCAGAACGAGAACCACGCACCGCAGCGCTCGTTGTGGCACTTCGACATCACCGTGACGATCTCGACCGCCTCGACCACCGCCTCGTACCGGAGCCGGATCTCGCTGCGAAACCACCGGGTCAGCGCAGTGCGCATCGAGACGAACTCGCGCCCCTGCGCTAGCCCGACAGGCATGTCCATCTGCAGCGCGTCCGCCGTCCCACGCATGTTCCACAGGCCCCGGTCGCGGTTCTTCGGCCCAACCAGCCACACGCACTCCACGCCGGCGGCTTCGTACCGAGCCGTCCGCCGAGCGAAGTCCTCCGGCGTTTGACTGGCCCACTGCACCTCAATGGCGACAGAAGGCACCCCCGGCTTGGACACGAGCACGTCAGCGATCCACGAACGGTCCGGCGCCGGCGCTTCGACGATCGCCTCCCAGCCGTGCTCGCGGGCCACCTCCGCGACCAGAGCTTTCGCCGCCAAGTGCTCGCGCGACTCCGACCCGCCCTCGTGCAGCTCGCAGCTGACTGCCTTGTGCCGGAAGTACCGGGTACCGGCACGCTCCACTGGGACGCCGGGTTCCCCGCACGACATCACCAGACCGCGATCCCGGTACGTCGACCGCACCTGCGCCCACGCCTCGTCACCGAGCCCCCACGACTCGATACGTTCCCCACCCCACAGGGCAACCAGCGGCACAGCAGCTCCTCCTCGGGCCGACGCCCACGCACGCGATCCTGCTGCACCCCACCGTCATCGTCCAGCAGCACCCCCGCCACCACCTTCGAGCCGGAAAGCCCGCGCGACACGCACACCACACCCGCCACCGAGCCCCACCCGGGTACATTCGTCCTAGCGAGAGAGGAGCCCGACCATGACGAAGTTGCTCAACTACGCCGACATCGCGAAGGCCCTCAACGTCTCGATCGAGACCGTGTGGGCCTACGCCGTCCGCGACGCCGACTTCCCCACCCGCGTGAACCCGGAGACCGAGCGCTCGCCGCTGTTCCTCGCGGAGCACGTCGACGAGTACCGCCGACAGAAGCGGGAACGCGCTCGTGGACGCGCCGGCCACCCGCCACGCGTCCAGGACGCCTCTGAACGGGTCTCTACGGGCCGAACGGCTGGCGACCGCATCAGAGGGCTCATGGACGCTCCCGACGCGCCAGTGGGCGACGTACGGGCGTTGGCGGGTCTTCTGGGTCTTGAGGTGCCGGCGCTCCGGTACCGCTTGCGTGGTCAGACGCGGTGGAAGCCGGCGGAGCTGGAGACGATCGCGCGCGTGTTCCGGGTGTCGATGGACGAGCTCACGGGCACGCTCGAGCTCGTCTGAGCGAGGAACTCCACATGGCGCGCGTTCAGGTGAACCAGCGGGAGCTCCGCAAGCTCATGGAGCAGATTGCCCTGCAGCTCGAGGACGCTGACCGCAGCTTCCGGGAGACGCACACCGGGCTCCCCGTTCATGTCGTCCGTGCCGACGTCGGCGATGCGTTGCCGTCGGGCATCCAGCTCTCGGCCGAAGCTCTCGACGACTACGCCGCCGCGGTGTCCGCCGATCAGCCGTTCGAGTTCCGCCTAGGCGGGTAGCTGCAGGAGCAGCTGGAATGCGTGCTGCGTCAGTTCGGAGCCGAGTTCGCCGGCCATCGCCGTGCCGATCGCGAGACCGAGCTTCGTCACGATCCCGCGCACCGCGCCGGGGCGGGCCTGCCCGTCGACTTCCGCGCGTAGCTCCTCCACCGTGGTCGCGAGCTCCGCGCGCGCCTGCTCGTCCTCGACGTGCTGCAGCCGGCCAGAGATCTCGTCGACGAGCTCGCGCGCCTGGTCCTGCCACCCGATGTTGATGGTCTGCTGCACGTGCTGGCTGTTCTGAGCCACGTTCGCCGGCGCGTGGAAGTGGTTCGTGTAGGTCGCCGATCCGGGGGACTCATCGTGCGTCGGCTCGTTCACGGACTTCCCCTGCTCGACGATCCACCGGCCCTTCGCCATCGGCTCCGGCCGCAGCGGGTCCGGCCGCTGATCCGCCATCGGCCCCTTGATGAAGCGCCCCTCGTGCAGCCACTTGCCGGTCTGCTCGAGATCCTCCTGCGTGTATGGCATCCCGAGGTAGTTCGCCCCGGACCTCAGGAAGTCATCCGAGGTGGGTGAGCCGCCGGCGTCGTCCTGGTCGACAACCCACACGAGGTACTCGTCGCGCATCCGCTGCCGACGTGCCCGCACGTTGCCCCTAGCGGTCTCCAACGCCGACCACGCGTCCTTCCCCTGCGCCGTCGGCCGAGCGCTCCACCCGCCACTGAACCGCCAATCGACCGTCACGTAGCCGGCTCCCTCCAACTCCCGGACACGCTCGCGCAGATCCCGCGCCGACGCGTGGTCTGATTCCGAGCCGAGGAGATCCTGCGGGAGCGCCTGCGGGTTCGTGCTCCGCTCGCCAGCAGCGGCGATGATCCGGCCGAGCACGTCGAGCCGGCGGAGATCATCGGGGGAGTGTTCAGCCATGCCAGGACAGTACCCAGCAGAGGCGACACCACGCCCCTGAGCCGAAGCACGGAGCTCCCCGGGCACCATCCGCAGAATGACGCCCGGCGATCCGACCTGGACAGCAGCGATTGACTGGGTCGCCGAGGGGCTCACTGAACCCGAGCTACCGACTCACGACGGCGAGGATGAGCCGCAGGACACCGCGCCGGCGGATGCTTGACGCATGAGCAACCCACCCGAGGAACGTCCGCTCGAGCGGATGGCGCGCGCGATCGTCGCATGCCACCTGGACACCCTCGTCGAGCGCAGCGACGATGGCACGGCGCCCGGCCAGCCTGACGGGTTGATCTACCTCCCCGACGGCACGTACGCGCCCCTCGAGGTGGTCAGCGACCACGACGTTGCCTACGCTCGACTCTCCGACGCATTCGAGCGTCAGGGTGAGCTGATCGCCATCGACCCCGCATCCCCGGGCTGGTACGTCTCGCTGCACCACGGCAGCCGGCTCAAGCGCATCCGCCAGCGGGTCCCCGAGATCCTGCAGGAGCTCCCGCCCGCCGAGTTCGTCGAGGGAGTCGTTCCCGCGGACACCTGGGCCGCCGGCCCCGACCACGTGCAACGACTCGACGAGCTCGCGGAGCTCGGCGTCGCCTACCTCGCCGCATACCCCGACCGGCCCGGACTGATCGGCTTCGGCACCAAGGGCTGGAACAGCTGGCAGGACCCGATCACGGTCACCGCCTGGACCTCGCGCGTCCTCGACCGTGAGGCCGACGTCGCCGAGAAGCTGCAGCGCCACGGCGGACGCGAACGCCACGCACTCATCTGGGCCACGCTCGGCAGCACGTGGGCCGTCAGCAACGCCCTCAACTGGCACAAGGACGCACCACCCCTCCCGAAGCCCATCGGCCCGGAGATCGACGAGGAGTTCTGGGACCTGCTGCTCGGTCCAGAGGACCAGCGGCCCCAGCCGGCCCCGCTGCCCGACCCCGTCCTCCCAGAACCGATCACACACCTATGGCTCGCCAGCACCCTCTCCGGTCGCGGAGCCCTGCACTGGAGCCCCGACGGCGGCTGGGAGCGAACCCACTGGCGCACCCCGCAGCACGAAGACGACATCGACACCGCAATCGGCCCTGCGCACACGTGCCTGGAAGACTCGACGCCATGACCGGACCGATCACGTGGGAGCAGCCGGCGATGGTCATGCACCACGGCCGCCGCCGACCCGACTACGCCGCCGACGACCGGTTCAACGCCGAGTGGTGGGGGGAACACGGCAACTTCACCCCACCCGACTACCAGTGGCGCTCCTACCGCCGAGACGGAGAAGAGATCGCCCGAGCGCTGCTCGTCCTCCGATTCACAAGCCACACCCCCGAGCACGCCGGCCCAGCACTGCTCATCTGGAACTTCGAGGTACGCCGCGACCTCCAGCGCACCGGAGAGCACATCGGCACCGAACTCGTCCAAGCGCTCGCCGCGGAGTACCCGGACCGTGAGATCTACAGCGGCCCAACCCCACAGTCGATGCCGTTCTGGGAGCGGTTCGGGTGGCCGATGTGCGACTGCGAAGACTGCTTCGGCCGCAACCTCGTCGTTCGCCGCCCGGCCTAGGGCGTGTCTGACAAAGGGCCTGCTCATGGGCCATGGTGGCTGTTGGGGTAAGCGGTCGCTCGCTGTGGTGAACTGTTGAGTATGGGCGGGGATCAACAGTTCGTCGTTCCAGCTGGGGTTCTCAATGCTTTCGAGACCGGCAACGACGCGACCCGCGAATGGGCAAGTGTGTTGTCGTCGGTCGCTGGCGACTTTCTTCAAGATTGGGAGCTTCGACCGGAAGGTGTGGTCCGATCGGGGGAGGCGGGGATCGTCGTGCCGGTGCGTCGCACCGACGGGACGCAGGCAGCGCTGAAGTTGCAAGTGCCGCGCGCTGAAACAACGGCTGCGATCCTCGGCCTCGTCCGATGGGACGGCCGTGGGATAGTCCGCCTCCTAGACAGCGACCCCGACCGCGGCGGAATGCTGCTCGAGCGCCTCCATGGTGATCGCACCCTCGAAGCCGTCGAAGACGACGACAGCGCTGTTCGTGTGGTCGGCTCGCTCCTGGCGCGCTTGCACAGCACGCCTGCCCCCAACGGGCTTCCCCGTGTCGGAACGATCCTCTCTGGGATGCTGGACGACGCGCCCGCAGCGATGCACACACTTGAGGGCGAGGACCGGTCTCGGCTTCATCGATGGATGCGCAGAGTCACCGAGCTCGAAGCCGAGCCCGGGAATCACCTGCTGCACTGGGATTTGCACTATGGCAATGTCCTCGCAGCCGACCGTGAACCCTGGCTAGCAATCGATCCGGAGCCTCTCGTCGGCGATCCTGGGTTCGATCTTTGGCCTGCCCTGGACAGCGGGTGGAGCACCAATGACACCGTCACTGACGCGCCACGCATCGTGCGACGACGCTTCGATATCCTCACCGAGATGCTCGACCTCGACCGTGGTCGTGCAGCGGGGTGGACGGTTGCTCGCCTGCTGCAGAACACGCTGTGGGATATCGAGGACGGGCATACCGCCATCAGCACGTCCGCGAAAACGGTGGACGACGCTCTCGCCTCCTTCGGTGCGTTCGGCAAAGGTTGAGCGTGCGGCGCTGGGACACTCGACACATGTCGCGGTTTCAGATGCTGTCGGATGCCCAGTGGTCACTGATCGAGGGGATGCTGCCGCGTACAACGGGCCGGCCCGGTAGGAGGTTCTCGAACGCGAGGCTGATGGTCGAGGCGATCGTGTACCGCTATCGGTGCGGGATTGCATGGCGGGATCTCCCGGAGGTGTTCGGGCCGTGGCAGACGGTGTGGACATGGCATCACCGGATGGCGACCGACGGCACATGGGACAAGGTCCTCGCCAAGCTGACCGCTGCCGCCGACGCTGCGGGGTTGATCGACTGGTCGCTCTCGGTGGACTCGACCATCGCCCGCGCGCACCAGCACGCGACCAACACGACTCGCACCACGGGGGGCTGAGTCGAATTACACGAATCCGCTGATCGAGCCGCCTGATCACGGGATCGGCCGCTCCCGCGGCGGGCTTTCGACGAAGATCCACCAGCTCGTCGACGGCAACGGGCTCCCGCTTGTCACCCTGATCACGCCCGGGCAGGCCGGTGACTCGCCGATGTTCTTGCCGCTCATGGCGCAGCTGCGCGTCGCCCGCGACATCGGCAGGCCGCGGACCAGACCCGACGCCATCCGCGGCGACAAGGCGTACTCGTCCCGAGCGATCCGCGGGCACCTGCGCGCCCGCAGCATCAAGGCCGTGATACCTGAACCCGACGATCAGAAAGGGCATCGCAAACGGCGCGGTTCCCACGGCGGCCGCCCGGTCGGGCTCGATGCCGCCGACTACAGGAACCGCAACGTGATCGAACGCCACTACTGCCACACCAAGCAATGGCGCGGCCTCGCGACCCGCTTCGACAAGCACGCCGTCATCTACCGCGCCGCCGTCGTCCTCAACGCCGTCATTGCATGGACCCGCGCTTTGTCAGACACGCCCTAGTCGTACGCCATGAACGACGCAGACCGAGACGCGCTGCAGTGGCTGACAGTCGACGAGCTCGCAGAACGACGCCGTGAGCTCGTGCGTCAGTACGACCGCGAGCTCCGCAGCGCCGAGCCCGTTCCTGAACGCGTCGCGGCGCTCTGGGCCGAGGCAGACGCAATCTCGGCAGTGCAACAGGGCCGGCGCTAACACACGGGGATGCAGCCCAGTCCGGGCTGGCGGACCAGTAGCTAGGCTCACCTCGTGAACGACGGAGACACCTCACTGCCAGTCCTCTTGGCGTCGGCCGCGGTGAGCGTCTGCGACACCTGGCCCGACCCCGAGAAGCGCCGCGAGCAGGTACTCGCTGTCTGGGCGCAGCTCGGCTCAGACCCCGATCTGCTCCTAGCTGCAGCGGGAGAGGTAGCTGCACTCCCGCAGCCCCTCCCTGATGCAGTTGACGAGATCGAGCGGAAGGCACGTATCCGCGAGCTTCTCGGAGCCCGATCGCCGGAGGATGAGTTGCTCTCGATGCTTGACGCGCGAGCGCTGCTCGAACAGCTCGCCCGCGAGCAAGCTGAGTAAGGCGCTCCACCCGCCCGCTCTAAGGTCCGTCACGATATGGCGTTGGGCGTCTGCGAAGGCCAAGACTTGATCGTGCGACGGCCGGCCTAGCTGGGGAACAGTCTCGGAGCGCGCTCGCGCAGCAGGTACCGCTCCATGTCGCTCTGCAGCATGGGGACGCCTTCCCGCTGCGGGGTCGACTGATCGGTGTACCAGTAGAGCCGGCGAACCCCGCCAGCGGTGTGCTGCTGCGCGACCTGCCGGGCCTCCGCAGTGGTGAACAGCCACACCCCGTCCGCCTCCAGAGACGTGAAGGCGAGGAGCTGAGCAGGGGTGTCGTGCGGGAAGTTCCACCCGATCGCTAGCCGGCCCCGTCCGCCGGCGGGCGTGCTGCGCTCCACGGTCTTGACCTGCATCGTGGTCGCCGCACCCGTTGCCGGCGCGTAGACGACCAGATCGATCCCCGCGTCCGTCGTCAGACGCGCGCTGTCGATGCCGAGCTTGAGCAGCTGGTACTGCACCAGCAGCTCGCCGGCAGCACCGATGTGCTGCGTCGTGCGGCGTTTCTGCGGAGGCTCGAGCGTCACCGGGAGGCGTTCACTGAGCCGCGGCGTAGGCGTCGCGCACGGCCTGGCTGATGCGCCCGCGCGCCGCGACCTCGTGACCGTTCGCGGCTGCCCATTCGCGGATCTTCGCCAGCTCGTCAGGGTCCGTGCGTCCGGAGGAGCTCGTCCGGGTGCGAGTCGATCGACCACTGGTCTTCCGAGCCGCGGCAACATAGTCCGCGTACGCCTCACGGAGCTTGTCGGCATTCTCATCCGTCAAGTCGATCTCGTACGTGGACCCGTCGAAGCCGAACTGAACAGTCTTTCCCGAGCCATCTTCGATCGCCTCGCCGGTGAGGTCGTCGACAAGGGTGGTGGTGATCTTCTGGGCCATGCTGCTCCAATACCGAGGTTCGTCGGCAGCATCCCACACCTGATGCCTTCTCGCGCGTAGCCGCGGCTGTCGGGACCGGTTCGTAGGCTTGTCGTGGAGAGGATCTCGATGAGCAGCGATTTCAAACGCGTTGAGCGCGTGGAGTGGGGGCGGCTTGACGAGGATGAGTTCAACAGGCTCGTCGACCTCCTCATCACGACGCACTACCAGAGGCTCGGATTCGACGCGAAGGCAGTCGATGGCCGCGGCGGCGATGACGGAATCGACATCGAGGTCCGTCATCGGGAGACAGGCGCGTTGGTTCACATCTTCCAGGTGAAGTACTTCCCGGAGGGATTTCCGACAACGCGCGGGAGCCGAATCAAGCAGATCAGGAGCTCATTCAAGACGGCGGAGCAGCACGAGCCACCGGATTGGTCGTTGGTGATGCCGTCGAAGGGGACGATTCGAGAGCGGAAGTTCGTTACCGGGCTCAAGTCGAAGAAGATCCCCCGCACCCACACGGTGGGAACGGTCGAGCTCGACCAGATGATGGCGAAGAACCCCGACATCAACGAGTGGGCCGTCCGCAGCGAACGCGACAGGGCTTTGGCCCTTGTGGGGCGCCCTGATCTTCTGCCGAAGACCGACGAGCAGTTCCAACACGCCTTCAGCGACCTTCTCAACCGATCCAACAAGTTCAGCCCGTACTGGGGGCGTCAGATCGGAGTCTTCGACGGCCACCCCGTCACCGAAATCGTCGCCAAGCGTGACGATGCAGCTGAGAAGGAACCTCTCGGCTTGACGATCAACACCGCCTTCGGGCAAACCGACAAAGACGTCGAGCGTCAGTGGCGGGACGTGGTTGGGTACGGCAGGAACCGCCGCGTGACGCTGCCCGAGAGCGTGGTCAAGTCGATCGTCAAGCACGGACCCGAGGAATGGTTCGCAGGCGAGTTGGGGCCGTCCGAAGTCGTGGTAGTCCCTGAGGCGCGAGAGCACGAGTCGGTTCCTGCCCACGTAGTGCTGCACGATGCCGACGGCAACGAGATCGCCCGCCTCGACGGCGACACCGTCAGCCAGGGTGCTGGCGTCATGGGCGGAGTCGTCGAGCTCGACCTTGACGGCGGGCTTCACCAGGCCTGGTTCGTGGACAAGGAAGGGGAGACCGGCAAGACGGAGCAGACCTTCTCCGTCGCCGGCGTCTCAGCAAGAGAGGTCGCCCGGGCGCTTCGCTTCACCAACGCGATCAAGGACGCCGCTGACATGACGCTCGTCATCGCCGGACAGGAGATCACTGCCGCCATCACCGACCCCTCCGTCCCGGAGCTCCCGATCAACGTCACCGAGTACGTCGATGACCTCGCTGTCATCGAACGACTTGCCGACATGAAGATCCCGGTACCCAAACGCTTGCCGACTTCGACAGGTCGCATCTGGGCGCGCGTGGTCCGCATGCTGCTCGAGGGCAAGCGTCCTGCCGCTCCCACCCGCACGATGGAGGTGAACTTCCAGCGAGCGTCAGGCGAGGGAGTTGGCGACTACTTCGACAACGGGGCGGCGATCTACGTCCCGGGTGACCCGGCTCATCTCGGCTATCTCGACGTCGAAGGCAGGCCCGTGCCCGTACCGCTGCTCTCACTCGCCCACTCGAACGCAGTGATCGACTCCAAGCGGCGGGAAGGATCGGTCGAGAAGCTCACGATGCGGATCAACGACGGAACACCGTTCCGGCTGTTCTGCGGGGACGAGCTGCCGGATGACGACCACAGCATGTACGAGCCGCCGGACCCCTGGGGGATCACGGGCATCCCGGAGGCTATCGACGTCTACGCAGAGGGGCAGAAGCCGTAGACGCACGGAACGCCCGGCCTGAAAGGAACAACTGTCAGATCGAACCTTGGCCGGGCGTCCTGTGGACTGATTCTACGGCAGGATGCGGCGAGCGCCCCTAGTAGCGACGGACTCGGAGGGTATCCCGACTTGGGGGTGGTGGTTGAGTCACCCCTGAGCGGTATGTGGTTGTCGGTCCCTGTGGTCTGTGGTCGCTACCTCCTTACATGTACTAATGTACGCGATTTTCGCGCGATAGTCAACCTGGTTGGGTGTCCGAGTTGGGCGGATCGGGCCGCCCAACTCGGCGGGTCATCGGGTCATCCGCGCTCCGTCCATCCGGTCGGGAGGGCCACCGGGTTGCCGCATCCCTCGTGCACGTAGCAGAGGCCGTCGTAGTCCGAGCGCTCGTCGTAGACGGGGCTGACCGTGCGGTGGTCGTGGTCGAACTCGTCGGCCGCAACGATCGTGGTCCGGTCGCTGGTGTCGAGCACCCCGAGGCTTTCGCTGTTCTCCACGTCGGTGCCGCACCAGGGGCACCGGATGCCCGCGTAGGTCTCGCCGTCGTCGGTGATCTGCACTGGGACCAGCGGTGGGCAGTCGGCTTCGCGGATGCGCTGGTCGATGGCGGATCGGATCGCGAGCGCCAGGTCCGGGTGCTCGTCGATGAGCCGGAGCACCGGGGCCAGTAAGGACGACTCCCCGCCGATGAGCGCTGTCGGGACAAGCTCGATGGTGTCGCTCATGCGTGCGCCCCTTCCGTGGTCGTGTTGCCGATCCCGCACCGGGTGCAGGGCACGTCCTCGGCGCACGCTGGGGCGTCGCAGAGGTCGCAGTACCAGGTGCCGTCGGTCCAGTCCTGGCGCGGGCTGAACAGGTAGTCCGGAGTGGGCGCGTGGCGGCCTCGGAACGGCAGCCGGGAGCCGTCGGTGCGGTGCGCCCACGGCAGCGGGTCCCGGTCGCCGTCGCTCTCGCCCTCCCACACCTCGCGGATGACGTGCGCGGCGATGTCTGCTCGCCCGAGCGCGTCGAACAGGGCAGCGAGGGTGAACCCCTCGGACATGTTGAGCGAGCACAGCACTTGCGTGCTGTCCCACTCCAGGACCATTGCCGAGGCGGCCTCGGTCGCGGCGGCGCTCACTGCTCGACCGCCGTGGTGGTCAGGTTCGACCAGGCTTGCCCGTCGATGTTCCCGTACCGCTCGTGGACCGTTGCATTGGCGTCGTCCACGTACTGGCGCACCTGGTCGACGGTCAGCGTGCCGGGGTCGAGGCGCTCGCCGTAGAGGGCTTCCCAGCGGGCGGGGTCGATCTGGACGACGCCCTGGTAGATGGCGGTCTCGGTGATGTCGAACACGGCCCAGGTGGGCCGGTCGGTGGTGGTCATGGGTGTCTGTCTCCCGATTCGTGTCGGTGATGTTGGGGGGCGGGAGGGGCGGCGCTTGGCCGTCCCTCCCGGGTTGGTCACTCCGCGGGCGGGGTGAAGGTGAGCGTGTCGACGAACGTCGCGTAGTCGGTGCCGTCGAGCACGGCGGTGTGCGCGAGCGCCCACCCCATGTCCGACGCGGCTCGGAGTTGGTTGTCACGGTCGGTCAGCGCCGCTGTGCGGGCCTCTGTGGCGTCATCGCGCTTGGTGACGACTGTTCGGATGGTGTCGATCTGGTGTCGCATCTGAGGGCCTCCCAGGGCCTAGGGGGAGGGGGTGACTGGTGGCCGTCCCCTCCCGGTGTCGGCTAGGACCGGTCGGTGCTCACGTGCTCGGTGGTCCAGTCGAGCGAGGCCCAGGAGAGCGCCTCTCGCATGTCGCTCTCGCTGAGCGAGTCGCGGGCGATCTCATAGGCGTCGTCTTCGTCGCGGCAGGTGGCGGTGTGCGTGTAGGTGAAGGTCAACGTGACCTCCATCTCCACGTCCCACTCACGCTCCCGGCCGACGCCGCCCATCGCCTCGGCGATCCGGTCGTACTCCTCGCAGAACCCCTCCGAGTAGGCGGTCTCGCCCGCCCGGACCCAGAAGTCGTGCAGGCGGGGGTCCGACCCCTCGGTGATCTGGTCGGTCTCAGCGGTCACGGCCCGCTGCTGTGCGGCCGTGAGCGCCGATTCGAGCTCCGCGATCCGAGCGGCGTCGGCCGCAAACCGGGCAGCCGCCCGAGTCGGGGTCCACGCGTCGGCGGGGGAGGCGATCTGAGCGGCACTGGTGTTGTTGTCGATGAGGGTCATCGTTGTTCCTTTCTGGTTCGATCTGACATGTATGAATGTACGGGTGACCACCGACATTCGTGTGGTCGCCCGTCATCAGTCACCAGATTTCGAATCCTCCCGATTGCCGGACGAAGGCCGCGAACTCTCGCACGCGGCTCGCGTCGAGCGAGTACGAGGCTTCCCACGACTCCGTGTCGCCCTTGCCGTCGCAGCCGTTGCACCAGTTCCGGGCCGTGAAGCCGAGCCGCACGCCGACCTCATCGGAGCGCGTGCCCGTACCCTCGCAGAACCGGCAAGTCAGGCGCGGGAGTGCTGCGATTGCCTCGTCCCGCGCCTGCACGTAGGCAGCGGTGTGGCCGCTCGTGAGTGCCTGCTGGAGGGCGGTTGCGAGCGCTACTGAGTCCTCGGGGCCGAGGCCGTCGCCGTCGTTGCTGTGGAGGTAGGTCACCTTGCCCATGAGATTGGGAGCGACCTCCACCAGGTACTCAGCGAGCGGGTGCCACCCCCACACGCTGGCGCGGAAGTAGCGCCCCGTCTCGTTCTCCGGGTTCTTCCCGTAGACATCCATTCCCATTGTGTTGCCCCTTTCAGGTTCAATCTGACATGTACGAATGTACGGCTGGCCTCTGACATCGGGGTTGCGTCCGGTCGGTCGTAGGGGTTGGCATCCCTGGTCGTCCACCGCGCGCGCTCCCCTCGTCTTCGACTTCGGGTGTTCGGGAGTCTGGGTGTCTGTGAGTGCGGGAGTGCCGGAGTCTGTGACTGTCGGAGTACGAGAGTTACAGAGTCTGTAAGTTTGGAAGTTCCACTAAATGGGGACTTGTCGTGGGTTGGGTGAGGTGGTGGGGTGGGGTGCTGGCGCGGCCCGTCCGTCGGTCGTGTCGGGGGGTGCTGTGTGGCCGGGTGCGGGGTTGGGTCGGCGGGTGGCATCGGGGGAGGGGCGGGGCTGGCTCAGCCGTCTCCGGGGCGCGTGTGG
>NZ_CP088077.1:0-98179 GCF_021049325.1 Curtobacterium sp. C1 | reverse complement strand
CTGACTTCGGCGGCGAGAACGTGAGGTCAATCCCCGACACCGTGTTGCGATCGGAACGGGTGGCGGCGGTGATGAACTTCCCGAGTTCCTCGCCATCCGCGGCGGCACGGCCGTTCGCTTCTCGGAACGCCTGCGCGCCGACAGCGGTCCGCAGCTGAGCGCGTTCCTTCGCGTCCGGCTCGCGGTGTCGGGTGCGCTCGAAGCGGTCCTCGGCTTCCTTGATCGCGGCAGCGAGCTTCGTCGACGAGGCCGACATGCGGTGCGGGGCGCGACCGAGCCGGGCCTCCTTCTCGGCATCGGCGAAGCTCTTCCCGGCCTCCATCGAAGCAGCGATCATGGCCTCAGCGTCGGGGTGGAGCCCCTCACCGAACAAGGCCTTCATCTGCGCCTCGGTGACCTCACCAGCCATCCCAAGCAGACCGATCCCGCCACCGACCCACTGCCCCGGAGGGTTGCCCTCGACGGTGTAGTAGTCGCCGATCTCGCGGCCCTGCGCCCGACGGACGTCGCCGGTCGCGACCTCCGACGTGTAGTAGGTGTAGCCATCCCCAGTCGACAGCACATGCAGGCTCATCGTCACAGCGCATCACCCGGAACGGGGCGTGCGTGAGCGGTGAGCATGCCGCAAGGGTGCCCCACTCATTCATAATGCCAATGGTGTGACAGCCAGTGGACCGAAGGATGAGGGGAACAGGCTCGCGAGCTATAGTGAGCGCGGATGCTGGTTGAGACCACGAGAACGAGAAGCATCGACGACTGAGGGACGAAGGATGTCGGTGCTGAGAGTGGAGTGCGTCGAAGGCAGCATCCGAGCCGGAACCGCATGACGGTTCTGGCTCGGACAGACACGGTCCGGCTTGCCCGGTCCGCTCCCGAACCGCATCGCGGTCGGGGCTGTAGCCGTTAGGTCGCATGGGGCGGCCGACCACGATCGGGAGGGATCGAGATGGCAGAGAACCGGAAGTCAGCAACGCAGGCCGCCGCCCGGAAGGCCGCGCGTGAGCGTGCCGCCGAGCGCGCCGCGGAGTTCCGTCGTCGGCAGGAGCAGCTCGAGGAGCTCGCCGCCGAGTACTTCGTCGCCGTCGACGCAGTCGACATGATTGAGGCGGACGCGGAAGAGCGCATCGCGGCGATCCGTGCCGAGACGGAGGAGAAGGTGCAGGCGTCGCGCGCGGAGGCCGCCGGCATCGTCGGGCGCATGCTCGACACCAAGGTCTCCCGCGACGAGGTTGCCGAACGCCTCGGTATCCCGGTGCGTGAGGTCAAGCGGTCCAAGCCGAAGGCGGCCGCCGCCGCTCCGGACAGTGCCGGCGACGTCAACGATCGTCCGGAGGGCGACGTCAGCGAGCAGCACAACTCCGAGAACGAGCAGTCCGGCGAGCACGCTGCCTATGCGGCGTAGCGGTCGTGTGCTGGTGGTGCTTCGCTGAAATCGACGGCGCCGCGGACTACTGTCCGCGGTGCCGTCGGTCGTTGCGGGTGTACCCGGAGCAGTGGGTGAGCGCGCGCGACCCGAGCGGCGTCGAGCGGTGCCCCACCTGCGAGAGCCGCTTCACCCGAACCGACTACGAGTGTCCAGAGTGCGGCCGCTCGTTACGGGCGTCCCGTGACGGCCGTCTCAGCACCTGACGTGACTTAGCCCCAAGCCGCAGTCGTGCTCGGGGCTGTGTTGTGCCCGGGCCGGCTGTTGTCACCAGAGTGTCGGTGTGTCCGACGCGATGCCGGTGCGACATGCACGAACGGCAGCGGCATCCCACCCGTGGTCCCGGAACGCTTCGCGCAGCTCGCGGGACAGTCGCACGCGTTCCGATCGTGGCAGCCCCGACGTGCGCAGCGTCGTCCACTCGTTGCGGTGCCGGCCGCGCTGCACGCGCTCGAGCATGTTCCCGCGATGCGTCCCGGTCGCAAGGTGGGACACGGCTTCGTCGACGTCGACGTGAACGCACAGCGGCACGTCGCAGGCGTGTAGCAGGAGGACGTCGGGGAGCAGAGCGACGCCCGTCAGGTGTTCGTACAGCCACCGTTGGGGACGCATCGCACGCTGTCCGCCGTCGGGCTGGGGTAGCCAGAACCGGCCGTACCCGTCGTCCCCGATTGCTCCGGTCCAGATCCAACAGTCGGACCGATTCGGGCCCTTCACGACATGGGACCAGAACCGATCCGGAGCGGTCGACGTTCCATCGCTGGTCACGTGTCGGTCCTTCCTGCGAGGATCGGGCCATGCGGTTCGTACTGGGGGCATGGATCAATCGGCGGTACACACGGCTGCCGTCGAGCATCGTGCTCGGGCTGCTGCCCGGGGTGATCTTCATCTTCACCGGCGTGCGCGCGTTCCTCGAGGGCGACTGGATCGCCGGCACTGCGGCCATCGTCTTCGTCGTGCTGCAGGCGCTCGCCTACCCGCTGGCCCGCGAGAGCTACTTCCGGGTGACGCAACCGATGCGCGCCGGCATGGGCGGTTGGATCCTGCCGGGACCGCTCGCGCTGCTGGTCCTGCTGGTCCGCTTCAACGTCTACATCTACCTGTGGGTCCTGGCGATCCCGGTCGGCATCGCCGGCTTCTGCTACCTCGCGCTCACCGAGCGCGCGGGCAACGGGTGGCGGCTGGCGTAACGGCATCAGCGGCGCGGGCCCTGCTGCGGGCCTCGTCGCTCGTCGGTGGCAGCGGAGCCTCCGCGGAACTGATCGCGCCGGCGGGCTCGCTGTTCGTCGACGCGCTGCTGTAGGCGTTCGATGCTGGACCCGCCGGCCCGCCGCTGCGGACGCGCATCGGGGCGGGTGACGGCCCGGTCGAGGACCGCGGCGAGTCGATCGGATCGGCCGGTGGCCTGGTTGTAGAACCGGGCTGCCACGAACTCGTCGCGGAGCGGAGCGCCGACGTGGAAGCGGCCGGCGTCGAGTCGGTAGCCGGCGTTGTCCGCGAGCTCGGAGAAGAACACGAACTGCGCCCGGGTGTTGCCCTCCCGGAACGCGTGGATGGTGTTCAGCTCCCCCCAGTGCTCCGCCAGGCGCTCGACGAACTGTTTGCGTGGCAGACCGGTCAGGTGGTGCTCGCGCTCGAGGAGCCGGTACTGATTCGCGGCAGCGTCCGCGATTCCGGGTCCCGGGTAGTACCCGTACGCGACGGTCGGTGCTGCGGGGTCGCCGAGCGGGTGGTTGACGACGTCGGGGCCGTCCTTGGTCATACGGGTGTCAGGGCCGACGCGTTCCTGCCCGGCCCACTCGTAGACGTCTTGGAAGATCCGCCGGTGGATCTCCTTCATGTGGTCGTAGTCGAACTGGCCGTCGACGGGCTCGGCTGCGAGCTCGACGAGGCGGACCTGCGCGGCGAACTCTTCGCGCGCTGCCAGGTCTGCGGCAGTGGTGGCGCCGAGCTTGTTCCGGAGAACAGTCGTGCCTGGGATGAAGTAGTCATCCCAGGCACGGAAGGTGGTCGGCACGGTTCAGCGTGCGTCGATGTGCGCCATCCCGGCAGCGATCGCGGCTTCGGCGGTCATCGTGCCCTCGGCGACACGGCGTGCGTAGTCGCGGAGGATCGGGTCGGTGACCTGGTGGCCGGCTGCGCCGAGCGCGGCGTCGGCGAAGTCGACTCGGCGGTCAGCCTCAGCCGCGGGAACATGTCCGGTGCGCGGTGTCGTGATGCTCATAGTCGTCGTCCTCCTGGATCAATTCTACCGCCGCGGGTGGGCAGCAGTCAGGGTTCGTCGGGGTATTCGTCGTTGACGTCCCAGTGCAGGAGCCGCGTCGCGGCGCCCTTGTACGGGCCGCGGTTCTCGTGGATCGCGCAGTCGTGGTTGTCGTGGTCGTACGCTGCCCGGTAGTACCGGTCTGCGTCGAAGTCTGCGGCGTTGAACGCGTTCCACGCGACGTCCACCTCGGCTTGCCGGGACTCGTGCCCCCAACGCTGCCCCTGGCGGAAGATCGTCCATTCCCGGGCGGTGAACTCCCCCATCGGGATCTCACCGTCTGGCCTGTCTGCCGGCGGTGCAGCAAGCTCGGCGGGATCCGCGGGCCCGATGTGCTGTGGGCTCGTCGCCTTCCGGTCGCGTGCGAACACGAACGGCCGATGCTCGGTCACCGTGCCCTCCTCACTTGCAGCGCGGTCGATGACGGTTGACCCACCTCGAGGTGTTCCTCAGGCCAGGAACAGCCATGCGAGCACCGCCGCGACGAACCCGATGATCGCGCACCATGCCCAGAGTCGGACGATCATCCGGCTTCCTCGGGGGCGCGGGACGGCGAACCACACCGCGATTCCGATCGCGGCGGCGACGGCGGCGACGATGAGGACGACGATCGCGGCGTGTCCGAGGGTCTCGAAGATCGCAAGGTCCGGTCGGGTGGGTCGGACGTCGAGGTCCTTCATGCGTGGCTCCCGGCGTTGGCGTAGTGAGGAAACATGCGGTCGATTGCGGCGTCCTGCCGGTCGGCGCGGTCGTGCTCACCGCGGATCCGGGAAAGCTCGGCGTAGGGCTGTCGCGCCGCTGAGGGCTCGGCCGGAGCCGGGCGGCGGCACATCTCGGCGTAGTACCGGTCGGCGTCGTGTTCGGCCTGCTCGAGGCGGGCGCGCAGCTCGAGGACCTCGGCCATGAGTTCCGGGGCAGCCATCTGGAACCCGATCATGTAGCCGGCTTCGTAGACCTGTCGCTGCTGGTCGCTGAGTTCCCACTCGCGGACGTTCTCGCTGGGGTCGGCGGTGGCCTGGTCGATCGCGCGGAACGCTGCGACGGTGTCGCCGGCGTAGAGCTCGTCGACGGCAGCTCGGGTCTCGGGCTGGATCACGTCGGGTCGGACGGTGGTCGGGCGTTCGAGTGTCATCGTCATCACGCGGCCTTCCCCGTCTCAATGAGTGCGGCGACTTCCTGGATCTTGTCGGGGCGGAATCCGCTCCAGGAGCCGGTCTCGGTGTCGGTGACGACGATCGGGGCGTTCATCCCGAGGGTGGTCTTCCACTCCTCGATCTGCACCTGGTCGACGTCCTCGAGGTGGACCTCGGTGTACTCGATGCCGGCGGATGCGAGAGCACGCTCCGTAGCCATGCACATGCCGCAGAACCCGGACTTAGTGTAAACCGTGATGCTCATCGAAATCACCTTCCAAAGATTGTGATGCAGTAGGGGCCCCTCCCCCGTTGCATGCTTCTATTCTACGCGTTCGGCACCTATTCCGGTACCCTTTTCCGACATTCTGTTGAGGATTTTTACGCCTTCGCAGACGCGGATCGACACCCCTGTCATTGCATTCATCGCACCGCAGTTTTTGTCATTCACGGAGGGTGCTGGGAGGCGCGGATTGCGCCATGCATCCACGCCACCACCCTCCCCTTGCGGTCAGGCAATCTCGTAGCGGGCGGCGGTGCACTCCTCGCGGGGGCCGTTCTGCACGGCGCCGAGCGTGTAGCACTCGGTGCAGTCGCACGATCCGCTCGTACGGGTGTTGTCCTCGAATGCGTCGTCGTCGATCATTACTTATTCCTCCCTCTCGTTTTTTTGCCGCGAAGGCGACTTGTCGCCGCTAGGACGAAAAGGTGTAGTGCAATTGGTCGTGGAATACCGGACTGAGTGGAGCGAAGCGAAATGAGGGAGGATATGCCGCGAAAGCCAGTTGCGCGGAGCCTGGACGTCCGTATGCTGCCGAAGGCTTCACGGCAAAACAACGGGCCCGAAGGGCCTTGTACACCGGCGCTCCGTCGCCGGTTCCATCAGCACCGAAGGTGCGCCAGGGGTGTGGGGGCGGGCCGCCTCCACGGGTGGCCGGAGGCCGCCCACGCCGCGGCGCCTGACGGCGGTCACTCGGCCGCGGTCCGTAGTGCGCTCGTCGCGGTGGTCGTGACCTCGACGTCGTCGTGGTCGCACTCCCAGAACACGGACCGGACTTCCTCCGCGATGTGCTCGGGTAGCTGCTCGTTCGTCCACGCGGTCTGCGGGAACCGCACGGTGACGGTGACGGTGGTCATCGGCTCGGTGGAGGACGGGCCGTGCCCGGCGCCGCCCCACTCGTACTGCCACGCGAACGCGACTTCGCCGGTGGGTCCGCCGCCGTGGATCTCGAACGCGGCGCGGTGCTCGTCGTCGGCGTGGCCGGGCCGGCGGGTGCACCGCCATTCCGCGCCGCCGACGTCGTACGTCGTCGCTCCGCACTCCGCGCCGGTCGGGTCGAGGTCCGCGGCCGGTGCCGCGGGGTCGCGCTGCATGTCGAGGGTGTCTGGGCGTTCGTAGGTAATGAGCATGGGCGGTGCGCCTCTCTAGAGTTCGGGGGCGGCCTCTGGTCTGGGGCCGCGGGTTGAGGGCCGCGCCGCCGTCGCTATCGGCGGCGCGGCCCGTTTCACTCGGAAGCGGTGGCCTCGTCGGTGTCGGCCTCGTCGTCGGGCGTGACGATCGCGGCGACCTGGTGCGCGGCCTTGAGGACACGGGCGGCGGTGGAGCGGATCAGGTCCGCGTCCGCGTCGGACCAGCCCGCGACGTAGCCGACCGAGTAGGCGGCGGTGTCGAATCCGACCAGTCCGGCGACGACGTAGGCGACGCTCTCGGCCTCGGTTTCCATGAGGCCGCGGTGTTCCGCGTACGCGGTCAGGTCGTCGGTGTGGCCGAGGACGATGTGCGCGAGCTCGTGAATGAGCGTCTTGGCGGCGTGCTCGGGCGACAGGTGCGAACCGATCACGACGCGGCGCGCGGCGGGGTCGGTGAAGCCGTTGCGGTGCTGCCCCGGTTCGGTGTGCTCGACGCTCCATCCGTCCGCGATCAGGTGCGCGGTCAGCGCGTCGATCACGCCGTGGTCATCCGCGCCGGTCAGCGGCGCGGTGAGCGTCGACGGGTCGTCAGCGTCGGGGTCGATCGGGTCCGTCTGGGCGATGTCGAACACGGGCAGGATCGGGAACCGGGGGTAACGCTTCTCGACGTCGTCGCCGTTCTCGTCCTGCTCGGTCACCTTCTTGGTGCTGTAGCCGAAGATGCGGAGTGACTTCTCCCCCTTGCGGACCTGGCGGCCGAGGGCCTGCCACTTCCGGAAACCGGCGACCCGCTCGGCGTCGGGGCGCTGGCTGAGGATCAACAGCACGTTGTTGAGGCTGTAGGCGTGGAACGCACCAGCGAACTGCAGGAACGCGGTCCAGCGGTCGGAGTCGCGCAGCGCCTCGACCTGCGTCGCGATCGACTCGTGAAGGGCGGCGGCCTGCTCCTTGCGCTGCTCCGGGGTGACGGATGGGCGGCGGGTCTTGGTGGTGCGCTTCTTGGTGGCGGTGGTGGTGGTCATGGTCTGTACCTCCGGTGTCTCGATCGGTGAGGATGGGGAGCGGGAGGGGGCAATTAGTGGTTGTCCCCTCCCGCTTCGTCTCACTCCGCGGGCGGGGTGTAGGTGATCGTGTCGACGAACGTTGCGACCTCGGTGCCGTCGAGGACGACCGTTCCGGCGAGCGTCCAACCCATCGCCGCAGCCGCCTTGAGTTCCGCGTCCCGCTCTCGCAGGGCCGCAGTCCGCGCCTCGGCTGCGTCGTCGGCCTTGCTGACAACCCGGGTCAGCGTCTCGATCTGGTAGCGCATGTGCTCTTCCTCTCCCTCTCGTTGTTTTGCCGTGAAGGCGACTTGTCGCCGCTAGGACGGGAGGGTGGAGTGCAACCCGTAGGGCGGCGGGGGAGAGAATTTCGGCGCGAAATAAGCGAAGCGCGCGCCGAAAATCTCGGAGGAGCCGGCGGCTTGCCGCTTGCGCGGAGCCTGGACGTCCGTACGCTGCCGAAGGCTTCACTGCAAAACAACGGGCCCGCAGGGCCGACAGCGCCGGCTTGCCGGCTCCCCTGGCCGCTTGCGGCTCCCGGCCTCCGGCCGGAAGCTCTGAACGTGATCGACCTGCCCCCTGGAGTGGGGTAGACCGATCCGCTACGCTCGATGCGTAACCGCGGCAGGATGGTGCGGGCGCATCGACGGTGCGAGCGGAAGCTCTGGGGGGGACGCATCGTCGGTGCGCGCTTTGGTCTGGGGGTCTCGTGGAGCCGCTGCGCAAGCACGTCGAGGAGATGCGGGACATGTACGCCGCGGCGATCGAGGCTGCGCGCGGGGCCGGTGAGGAGCCGTCCTCGCTGCTGCTCGAGTCCTGGGCGAAGTACGTCGCCGCTGCTGACAGCGACGACCCGGGTCAGGCCTTCGCTCCTGTCCCCCCACCGCACCCCACACCGTCCGCCGAGGATGCGGAGCCGACCATCTGAGCGGTGACCACCAATCCCGATCCCGTGGATGAGGCGCTCCTGTGGGTCACTGAGGGGTTGTGCGACGACGTCGGCGAGGTACCCGATCCTGGGGCGGCCGAGCTGTCCGTTCTCCCCCCTGCCCGCCGGAGGCGGTGACAGCCGCGAGCTCCGTCGAGCGGCTCCGGGGTTTGGGAGGGGGCGGAGCCCCTTGCCGCGGCGGCGGAGCCGTCGCGCAGCCCACGGGCACCGGCGGTGCTGAGGGTGGGCGTGGGGGCCGCTGGCTGCGGCCCCCACGCTTGTGCGACTACTCGGTGACCGCCTCATCGGTGGTCGGGTCCTCGCCGTCCGCGGCGGCGTCGTCGGCGTCGTCCGTGGGCTGGATGCCTGCGGCCAACTGCTCGACGCGGCTGAGCGGGTATCCCCACGCGGCCAACTGGTTCAGGTAACCGCGGGACTCCCGGTCCGGGGTGCGCCACCACTCGCGGTTCGCCGTGTTCTCGAACCCGGCGAACACGACTGCGAGCGACAGGTGCAGCCCCTTGGTGGGATGTTCCTCGATCCACTGTGAGAGGGCGTCCCCCTCCCAGCCGGTGCTCTCGATTCCGAGCAGCCCGCGGGCGGACACCATGCCGTTGGCGTACCGGATCGTGGCGTGGCGCGTGAGCGCGACGGCCAGGAACCGGGCGGCATCCTTCGGCGCGGTCTTGCGTTGCAGCAGGCCCGCGACCCACTCACGACGAACCACGTCCGCGGCGTCCCACGCCTTGTTGTTGGCGACCAGTGCGCGCCGTGCGGCCTTGCGTTCCTCAGCCTCGGCGGCGCGGTCCTCGTCGGACTTCTCCGCCTCCGCCGCTCCCCCGCCGACCGGAACGGTCGCGCGGAACGCGAGGAAGTAGGGGTGGTGGGCGTCCGGGGTGGTGCAGACCTGCACCGGTTCCGGAGTCCCCCACTCGCGGACCTCCCACGCGACCCCGGCGCACTCGACGTGTGTCTCCGGGTCGAGGGCGTGACGCTCGGCGTAGTCGGTGACGTCGTCGGCGGCGTCGGTGAGGCGACTCAACGACTCGTAGTCGTCGTCGTCCCCGACAACCCGCTTGCCCTCCGCGATGAGGTCCGCGCGCACCTTCGCGCGGGCCTCGCGGTGTTCGGCCTCCTGGCGGAGCCGCGTGGCGGTGTGGGTCAGTTCGTCGTCGTCGTACCCCTCGGCGATGCACTCGGTGAGTTCGGTGATCGCGTCGGCGTCACTGTCGAACTCTGCCAGCAGAAGCGCCTGGGTGAACGTCGCCTGACCGGAGGTCACGGCGGCGGACGCCGTGTCCGACTTCGCCACCGTGAGGGTCTGCTTCACGGTGTCCCGCTTGGTGCCCGTCTCGCGGGCGATTGCGGTTGCGGACAGGCCCTCCAACTCCAACTGCCGGTACGCCTGCAGGCGGTCGGCGTCGGTGAGGCCCGTGCGGCGCTCGTTGGCGACCAACTGCTCCGCGATCCGCGCCGCGGTGCTGTCGCCGCGCTCGGTGACGAACACCGGGACGGTGGTCCCCGCCTCGCGGGCAGCGAGGACGCGCATCTGGCCGTCACGGACCACCACGGCCCCGTCGGCGTTTCGGTAGCCGATGGTGGGCAGGAGGACCCCGTGACGCTTCACGGAGGCCAGAAACGCGGGATCGAGGTCGGCCGCGGTGCGGACGTTGTCCTCAATCACTACGTCCGCGGCGGCCACGTGCACCAGGTCCACGCCCGTCGGGGCGGGAGCCGTGTCGGCCGGTGCCTCGATGGTGTGTTCCTCGGGCTGCGGCTGGTCAGTCAGGTGAGTAACGCTGATGTGTTCGGTAATGCTCATTGGTTTGCTACGCTTTCCGGTAGTGACCGGGTGCGGGTCCTGGCAATTAGTGGTTGTCGGGAATCCGCACCCGGTCTTTTCTATGGGTGCTGCGGAGTGGGGTTAGGCGTTGCTGCCGCTCACGGCGTGCAGCCATGCGGTCGTGACCTGGGCGCGCTGCGCCGGGGTCAGCGCGACCGTGTCGCCGTCGTCGTCAACGCCGACGAACACGCCTGCGCCGTGGAGCCGGTAGCCGGTTGGGAACGCCCCGATTCGGCGCACCGTCTCGGACAGGACCGGGCTGTGCTCCGCCCGGTACAGGCCTTCGTCGTCCACGAACACGTCGATGCCGTGCGGCAGACCGACCACGTCGAACAGGTCGGAACCGATCACCTGGTTGAGGCTCGCGACGTGGGATCCATCCGGACCGACCGTGATCCGAACGTCCTCCATCGTCCCGTCGACGTTCAGGCGAAGCCCGATCAGGCCGACCGCGGTGCGGGTTGCTGTCTTAGTCATTTCGTTTCTCCATTCCTCCCTCACGTTTTTTTGCCGTGAAGGCGGTTTACCGCCTAGCGGCCGGGAGGGCGGTGTCTACCCGTAGGGCGGCGGGGGAGAGAATTTCGGCGCGAAATAAGGGAGCTTGCGACCGCGTGCCGAAAATCTCGGAGGAGCCGGCCGCGCCAGCGGCTAGACACGGCCCGGGAGGCTGCTACGAGGGAGCGCAGCGACCGAGCCGCCGAAGGCTTCACGGCAAAAAAGAACGGGCCGCAGGCCCCACAGCGCCGGCTTGCCGGCTCCCTTCGGAGCGCAGCGACTCCCGCCGGCAGGCGGAAGGTCTGTGCCGCACGGGATACTGGGGACGTGACAACGATTCGCGGCACGCTCCGCTCCACAGAGACGGTCGAATCGGAAGCCTCGGCATCGACAGTCAGCGACGCGCGCGCGGCCGCGGTCGCCGGCCTGGACCTGGTCAACAACGACCTGCTGCAGCTCAACACCGTCGCGAGCAAGGCGACCGGGGAGAGCACGGTTCGCGCCATCGCGAGATCCCGTGCGACACGCTCACACGAAGCGTCAGGGCCGAGCTACGAAGCGGCTGCGCAGGCGTTCCGGGACTCCGTCCCGGAGGGCTGGCAGGTGCTCAGCATCACCGCTACCGACTGAGCGAGTTCGCCTCGAGCTGGACGCGAAGCGGCCCCGGCTCGTTGGGGGGAACAAGCCGGGGCCGGTGGCACCTGGACCGGATTTTGGGGCTGGTCCAAGTGCGGACGCTCGAGCCGTTGGGGGGAACAGCTCGAGCGCACGTCAACGGTACCTCTCCCCCGCCGACATCGCGCGCTCTGACGCTATGAGGCTGCTGAGCGTGCCCGGAGGGCGCGGCGGGTGACGTGCTCGCGCGGGATCCAGATGTGGTGCACGAATCCCATGTGGACGAGCTGCACGTAGACAACGTCGCCGGCGTCACGCTCGACGAACCCGGGGCAGCGCTGCTCCCCCGGCGTCTTGGTGAACCTGACGCGCACGTGGACCGCTGGGTACCCGTCGACGGGCGTCGATGTCGCCGGCGCGTCGACGCCGAGCGGCTGGTCGTCGGGCGGGTCCGGGTGCGACGGTGGGGACCACCGGTGCTCCGACGTCGTCACCGGTCGCGCCCCGGCATCGTCACTGCTCCCCGCCACACCCACACCCGGTACGTCGAGCCGTCGCGACGGGTCACCTCGACGTGCACGGCACGGTCGGTGTAGGCAAGCACCACGGCGCGTTCCTGGACGCGGATCTCGACGAAGCGAAGCCATACGTCGACGGTCTCCCCCGGAGCCTCCACGATGGGCCCTGGGCCGATCTCCTCCGGTGTCAGCGTCACCGGCGCCGGCCGGGTCAAGAACTCGTTGATCGCAGCACGAGACACGTCTGCTGGCACTGTGCGGTGTTCGCCTGTGCGGAGTTCGCTGCCTGGCCAGCGATCGCGCGACGTCGACTCACGGCTCCTCCAATCGAACCTATGTTCGAGTAGTATCGCTCGATCCCGAACCGTTCGTAGCCACCGAGATACATCGGTCGGTCACAGGGGCTTGACCTTACCAACCTTCCGGTTGGTAAGGTAGGGATGTGTCGAGGAACTCCCGTGATGATCTGATCCGCTGTGCGCTGACGCTGCTCCACGACGGCCGGTCTGTGTCGTTGGACTCAGTGGCAGACGCTGCGGGGCTGACGAAGCCGGGTCTGATGTACCACTTCAAGACCAAGCGCGACCTCATGCTCGCCCTCGTCGACGCCGTCGTTGACGACTGGCTGACCTCACTCGAAGAGCTTCTACCGACGGCTGCGGGCGACGCGTCCCCGTGGGACCGGCATCGTGCATACGTCGACCTCGCGATCGGTCGACGGGCCGACGTGACTGATCTCGTGTTCCTGACCGACCCGCGCCTCCGCGAGCCCCTCGCCGCCCGGTGGGCCGAACGACTCGGGCCATGGTTCGCCATACCCGACACGATCAGCAGCAGCGAACGGGGTCGGCTTGGCGCCGCTCGGCTCATGGCCGACGGCATCTGGTTCGCGGACGCCACCAACACGCTGACCCCCACCACCGACGAGCGCGCCGAGATCCGCGCGCTCGCGCATCACCTCCTGGAGAACTGACCGATGAAGAAGTGGCTGCTGCTCGCCGGAGCGATCCTCAGTGAATCCACCGGCTCCCTCTCCCTGAAGGCCGCCCTCGACCACCCCGCGTGGTATATCCTCACCGCGGCTGGATTCGTCGCCGCGTTCATCTTCCTTGCCGCGGTCCTCCGCACCGGACTCGCGCTCGGCGTCGCGTACGGCATCTGGGGAGCGTCCGGCGTCGCACTCACCGCTCTGCTGTCCGCCCTGATCTTCGGAGAGCCACTCACACCGCTGATGCTCGTCGGCATCGTCCTCATCATCGGCGGCGTCCTCATCGTCGAGATCGGCGCGCAAAAGGCAGCTGAGAAGCGCCACTCCAAGCAGGAGACGATCTGATGCAGTGGCTGTTCCTCATCGGCGCGATCACCCTCGAGGTGGCCGCCACCCTGTCGCTGCGCGTCGCATCCGGTGGCAAGAAGCTCTGGTACGTCGGCGTCGCCGTCGGCTACATCGCCTCCTTCATCATGCTGACACTCACCCTCAACGCCGGACTCGGCCTCGGTGTCGCCTACGGCATCTGGGCCGCATCAGGTGTCGCGATCACCGCGGTCGCGAGCAAGTTCCTCTTCAAGGAACCCTTCACCGTCGTCATGGCTGCAGGCATCGTCCTCATCATCGGCGGCGTGCTCTTCGTCGAGATCGGCGCCGGCCACTGACGCCTGTGCGCCGCTAGCCCGCTCGCCATCAGCGGCGCGCTGACCAAACTCGCGAGATCTCGGGCTATCGAGCGGGACACCGGTGATGCTTCGCCCAGGTGGATCAGGTCAGTGGCGTAACAACGTCCCCATTGAACGGCGCAGCCACCGAGCCGGCATCAGAGCGGTACGAGCCGTATTGAGCACCGCGGTTATGCGCACCGCGGACAGCCCGCTGTGAGGTCAACCGAACTCACGAGACACCGGGCCGCCCGGTTGGATACCCGCCAGGCGGGCCCACGTCGACGCGGTCGCGATGCTGACGCCGAGCACACGCGCGACGACAGCCGATGGGACCTGCGTGACGACGGCCCCCGCGGCGGCGCGATGTCCGACGGTGGGATCGACGCCCAACTGCCGCAGCTGCGCAGCGAGACTCGAGGGCAGCGTGTGGTCACCGTGCCGATAGCCCGGAAAGATCCAAACGGGGTCAGTATCCCTGCCGCCAAGCCGACGTTTCACCGTGATCCCTGACCGAATTGCCTCCACCCACGGGCGAGCAATGTCGGGCAGGCGAAGGTCAATCGTCCCTAGCCGGATACTTGCGTCGTCGTCGCCGAGCTGAAGTGCGCTGATCGGGAGTGCGGCGATGCGGTGGACTCGGATGCCGTAGACGACGGCAAGGATGATCGCGAGTCGGTGGCGCGGGTCGAGAATCTGGTCAGTGGCCGCCGCCGTCAGCGCTGCTTCGTTCGACGCACCATGGGTCCCGCCGAGTAGGAAGTCCGGCCGAGCGTATCCGGGCACCACGAGACTCGGGTTGATGCCAGCGCTGACGCACCAGCGAATGAAGTGACGAACTCGCGTCGCATCGCGTGACTGACTGGCAAGCCACCGGTCAAGGATCGCCTGCGGGACGGTCCTGATGTCATGGTGCGCACGTTCGATCGCGCACAGCAGGGCGACGACGAGGCGGACCTCGCGTTTGTCGTTGGCGAGGATGGTGGCGGTCATCGGTGTGTCGCGCCGTCGGCGCTGTTGGCGCCAGCGGGTGAACTGGGTGATGGCGAGCTCGTTCGCTCGGCCAGTGAGTTTCTGGATTTCGCCCTGCGTCCATCGTTCAAGCTCGACAAGTCGCTCGTCCCGATACGGCAGGACGCCGAGGTCAACCAGCAGCGATCGAACCTGAGACATTGCTGCTCGAGTTCCGAAGCGATCGAGGTCGTCATGGGTGATCGGTACGGGATGCGCCGCGATTTCGCACAGGCGCCGCCATGCGCGGCCGCTGTGCACCAGACGGAGGAAGTAGCCCGGATCGGCATTGAGGAGATGATCTCGGAGCGCGCCAAGCGCTGGTTGCCGGCGCAGGACGTCGTCGTTGAAGGTCTGCGTGATCCGGTCCTGGGCGCGGCACGACCTGCACAGCGCCCCTCGGCCGAGGTGGTCGAGACGCGTGCACCGATTGCACTCGCGACGCGTCTCGGGAAGGTTTCGCCAGCACCAGTCGCAGTATCGGCGGGTCCCGATGATCCCCACGACGAGGCGGTCATGCCCGCATGTTGATGGCGGAGCCACTTCAGTCGATCAGTCGCGCACGCGCCGGTCGGTGACCGCTCCGGCGGAGCGCGTCGTTCGCGAAGCTCCGCCCATCGTCCCCAACTGCCTCTTCGATCTGTCCTTCGGCAGTCTCGACGCGGGTGATCAGGTCATCGGTCGTGCAGCGCAGAATGTCCGTCAACGCGACGAGCACTTGCAGATTCAGTCGCTCGGGCCGTTCCGCGACGAGCCGGTAGACCTGGCTCGCAGAGAGCGTGATCCCACGCTCGGCAAGCAGAGGGATGAGTTTCGTCGTGCTGAACATGCCGGCGGCAGCCATCTGCTCGCGCAGCCGCCATTCGTAGTTGAGCTGATGAGTCATGGGGTTCCCTTCATGGTGTCGAACTGCGGCACGCGGTCAAGCGCGTCCTGCAGGATCCGGTTGGCGAACTCGGCCGAGACGTGTGTGTAGATCCCGGTTGTCGATTGGTACGCGTGTCCGAGCTGCCGCTGCACGAACGTCGGGTCGTGACCGTCCTCGATCAGGTGCGTCGCGTAGCTGTGCCGGAGGCAGTGCGGCGTCAGAGACCGATCCAACCCGAGCTCATCGCGGTACTGCGCGAAGCGGTCGCCGAGTGCGCGTTTCCCCACCCGCTCGCCTCGCTCGGAGAGCCACAGCGAACATGTCGAGGTAGCCCCTCGCATCATCGGCAGGACGTTGTCGAGGTAGTCGCGGACCGCGTCAACGGCCCATGGCATCACGGTCGCGACGGCACGCGGTTTCGGTGGCGAGCCACGAGACGCCTTCCCGAACCGGACGCGAAGGAATCCGAAGTCGTCGAAGATCGGCACCTTGGGGTTCCGGTAGAAGTCGTGCACCTCGAGCATGACAGCTTCGTTCGCTCGGAGCCCCCAGCCGTAAGCGACTTTGAGCATCGTGGCGTCACGGTACGCGGCGATGGCACCCTTCCGACCTGCGTCGAGGCGCCTGTCAACTTCCTCGTCGGCCCGATCGAACACTGCCTGGAGCTCGTCGCGGGTGAGCGGCCGCCGCGCGGGATTCGCCTCGGACCCCTGCACGTGTGCCCGAGCGTTCCACTCGTGACAAACCTGGACCGGGTGGGTTCCGAACCGGGTCTCGCATTCCGCGACCCACCCGTAGTGCGGCGAGCAGACGAAGTCGCAGAACTGCCGAATCGTGTCCTGATAACGGCGCATCGTCGATGCCGCGAGCCGGTGCGTCGCGACCAGGTCGGTCATCCACTCGTCGAGCATCGCCGCGGACCACGTCCACGGCCATTCCCCTGCGTGCCGCTGGAACTGTCGCACCACTTGGATTCGGTTCGTCACCGTGGGCATCCGCAAGCTCCGGCCCCCGACCATCTGCGAACACCACCCGTCGAGCATCGCGTCGAACACGGCTGCGGCCTCGTTGAGCAGCAGCACTCCGGAAAGCAGATGCAGCTCCGCCGAACCGTACGGCTCTCGCACCACAGCATCTCCTTCGTTCAATGCACGTATCATGCATTAAACGCGAACTCCAGGCCTGAGGTCAAGTGCGACTTGCCAGTTGGGTGACCATCCGGAGAACTGCGCACCTCAGCGCCGCCAGGCAACTCGCATCGGACGCAACTCCGCACAGAACGTGCCGTACCTGCGGTTCTTACCCATGCCGCCATGATTCCACGGGTTCGAACGTATGTTCGAACCTCAGTGCGCTCGACGACCCCGTTGCACCTGCTCGATCGCATCCGCCTCGGCCCAGATCGCGGCAACGCGATCGGTGTCCGGACGCTCGCCGCGCAGCTCGCGGTCATAGTCGCGCACGAGCGCCCGTCGACGGGCGGCGAGCTCATCGACTGTGAGCCACTGCAGCGCTTCACGGTCGGCGTCGTTCACGCGGTCAGCGTATGCCGACACCCTCGCGCCTTGCCGAGGTCGAGGCTTCCCCACGGCTTCGCCGCATGTCACCAGTTGACCAATACTCGTCGAGTGAAATTCTGGTATCCAAAAAGCGCGGATGTGCCCTGAGAGCTTGATATATGGATACCAGAGGTGTAGTATTGGAAGGTTAGGAAAAGACCGCCTAATGGAAAAGCCCCGGTCCTGCTGGCACAGGAACGAGGCTTCTCGCGAAATTTTTCAACCGCTGCGACGGCGGAGGTAGGTCGCCGAGTGCCGTCGTAGCTCTAAGGAGTTCAAGTGAACCTGTCTAATATTAGACGACTGAAACCAGTTTGGCAACCAATCGTGGACGCGCTCAGAGGTCGCGCTGCCGCCGATGCCGACGCATCCGCCGCAGCCGCCGCGGATGCGGAGCGCGCGGCAGAAGCGGAGAGGCGCAGCACCGAGCAGACTCTCGAAGACTGGGGCATTCCCCTCGAGCCCGGAACCAGCAGACTCGGCAGAGCCGGGCTACCAAGGTCCCACGTGGGCGCTGGTGGTCGCTGCTGTGGTCGGCGCTCTCCTCGTCGTCTTCGTGGTGTGCGTTCTGCTCATCTTCCTCGCTGTTGTCGTGGGAGGTGTGCTGTTCGTCATCGTCTGGCTTCTCGCCAATGGCGTTGTGACTCCGGATGGCATCGCGACGATGATTCAGTCGTTCTTCCCGTTCCACGGGCGCTAACAGCAGGACCCGCCGCCGGCGAGCTCTTCATTGCTCGCCGGCGGCACCCTTCGGGGTCTGCCGGCACGAACGTGTCGAGAGTCCGTCTCGATAGACGATGGGCTATCGGAATGGGCTGCTCGGACTGCTACAGACCGAGCAAGCGACACGCACCAACCCGCCGCTCGACGTCATCGAGGCTGTCGCATCGGAACCGGAGCCCAGACCGCAGCATGCAGACCCGGCACTGCTCCGGTAGCGCCTCGACGTCGGCGACGGGCTCCCGATCGTCCGCAGACCAGAGCCGGTACCCGTCCGCAACGGCCTCGAACTCAAACCAGTCGAGCAGGAACCGCTCCCCGAGCTGCACCAGGAACCCAGCCGGTCAGCAGCAGTCGCACGCGTCGACGGTGCGCTCACCGGTCAGCGCCGACACCGGCTGCTTGCACGAGTCACCGCGCCAGGCCTCCAACCCCTCCCGGACCGCGAAGACCACCACGATGAGCCCCGCCACCGGGTCAGCCCATGACCACCCGAAGAGCGTGTTCAGCAGCAGTCCGATCAGGACCGCGGCCGATAGGTAGCTGCACACGAGGGTCTGCTTTGAGTCAGCGATAGCGGACGCGGAGCCGAGTTCCTTCCCGGTGCGTCGTTCCAGCAGGCTGAGGAAGGGCATCACGGCGAGGCTCACCGCAGCGAGGACGATCCCAACGGTGCTGTGCTCAGGCTCGCGGAGTCCGGCGAAGGTGAGGCCGGCGTCGACGGTGACGTACAGCGCGAGGCCGAAGAACGACACCGCGATGACCTTCAACGTGGTGCGCTCGCGCGCTTCCGGGTCGCGGCCGGCGAACTGCCACGCGACCGCAGCGGCGGAGAGCACTTCTACGATGGAGTCGAGACCGAACCCGATCAGCGCCGTCGAGGACGCCACAGTGCCGGCGGCGATCGCGATCACCGCTTCGATCACGTTGTACGTGATCGTTGCGGCGACGATCCGCCGCACCCGCTTCTGCAACAGTTCGCGACGAGCGGCGGTCAAGGGAGGACCGAGCTGCACGGCGGCGCTCACGCGCTCACTCCGCAGCACAGCGGCACGTCGCAGTCCTCGTCCGCACACTCCGCGCCATCATCCACCGCGAGCACGACGTCAACCAACGCGTCGAGTGCTCGTGTCAGGTGCGGGTCCGCAATCTCGTACCGAGTGCTGCGCCCCTCCGGGACGGCGACGACGATCCCGCAGCCGCGGAGACACGCAAGGTGGTTCGACACGTTCGTGCGGGTCAGCTCCAACTCGTCCGCCAGGCGTGCCGGGTAGCCGGGTTCGTCCAGCAGCCGCAGCACGATCCGGGCTCGAGTTGGATCGGCCAGGGCACGTCCGAGACGGGTCATCACGTCAAGCCGCGAAGCAATGGTCAGCATGCAGTGACTATACAGTCTCCGATGACGTGTGTGCTGGTAGTTGCCAACCCCCCGAACCGACCGATACGGCCTTGCCGTCTACCTGCTCGCCGTGCAAGGATATTCGCATGAGCGAATATTCGAACGTAGGGCTGTCGGAGTTCGACGATGCTCACGTTGAGATTGCGGCCGAGATCTTCTCGATGCTCGCTGATCCCACCCGGATTCGCCTGATCCTGGCGTTGCGCGAGGACGAGTTGTCGGTGAACCATCTCGCGGCGACGGTCGACCGGTCGCAGGCGGCGGTGTCTCAACACCTGGCGAAGCTGCGGATGGCGCGGATGGTGACCACCCGGCAGGAGGGCAATCGCGTGTTCTACCGGCTGGCGAACGACCACGCGAACAAGCTCGTGCACGACGCCATCTTCCAAGCCGAGCACACGGTCGGCGACGTGGTGCGACACCACCACAGTGCGGAGCACGACGCATGAGCGCCGGACATGACCACGCCGCGGACGCGCACGCGGTGAATCGCAAGCGCCTCGCGGTCGCGTTTTCGATCACGGCGACGATCCTCGTCGCGGAAGTGGTCGGCGCGATCCTGACCAACAGCCTCGCGTTGTTGGTCGATGCGGCACACATGCTCACCGACGCCGGCGGCCTCGCGACCGCGTTGATCGCAGCGAACCTCGCACGCCGACCGGTCACAGCGAAGCGCACGTGGGGGTTCGCTCGCGCGGAAGTGCTGTCTGCAACCGCGCAGGCTGCGGTGCTGCTGGCGGTGGGTCTGTTTGTGCTGATCGAGGGTGTTCAGCGGTTGTTCGCGCCGCCGGAGATCGCTTCGGCGGGGCTGCTGACGTTTGGTGTGATCGGCCTGGTCGGTAACATCGCGTCGATCCTGGTCCTGGTCAGCGGACGAAACGCGAACTTCAACCTTCGGGCGGCGTTCCTCGAGGTCGTCAATGACGCGCTCGGGTCCGTCGCGGTCATCGTCGCCGCGCTCGTCATCGCGGTCACCGGATGGGGTGGCGCGGATGCGATTGCGGGGTTGCTGATTGGCGTTCTGATCCTTCCGCGGGCCTTCAAGCTGCTCCGTGAGACAGTGAGCGTGCTGCTCGAGACCACTCCGTCAGGTCTGGACCTCGACGCGGTGCGGCAGCACCTCCTGGAACGGGACCGCGTCGTGGATGTGCACGACTTGCACGCCAGCCAGATCGCGACCGGACTGCCAGTGTTGACCGCACACGTCATCGTCGACCGCGACTCCTTCACGGACGGCTCGCTGCCGGCGCTGCTGGATGAGTTGCAGACCTGCGTCGCAGAGCACTTCGAGGTCAGCATCGAGCACTCCACGTTCCAGCTCGAGCCTGCCGGTCACACGCAGCACGAGCACACCCCACACACCTGATCGGACTCCATGCCCCGCACCGACCACCGCACCCAAACCCGCGCAAGCAGGTGGCTTCGGTGACCGCTCCCACAGCCCCTCAGCAGCTCAGCCGACAGGGCGCGAACACGATGACGGTGCTGACCGTCGCCGTGCCCGTCGCCTTAGGCTGCGCGCTGCTCGGCCTGACCATGACCGGTGCGCTAAACGAAGAAACGCAGCTCGTCGACGCCGGCAGCCTCGTCCGTTGGGGGATGCCCGTCGCACGAGTCCTGCATGACGCGATGGCGGCCGTCACTATTGGGCTGTTGATTGTGGCTGCGTTCGCGTTGCCGGCACGCCGCACCGACCACGGCGCCGTCTCCAGCGTCCAACACCGTGCTGCTCGGTGGGCGGCGACATCGGGAGCAGTCTGGTTCCTCGCCGCGGTCTCGGGCATCGTGTTCACCGGCGCGAACACAATCGGCGCTTCCATCGGCAGCGCCGTGTTCAACCGCATCTTCCCGGAGTTCTTGTTCCGCCTGGAGGCAGGGCAGGTGTACCTGGTGTCCGCCATCTCGGTGCTGATTGCAACAGTCCTCGCAGCGGTCGCGACTCGCGTAACGACGCTCGCTGTCGCGACCGTTGCTGCGCTCTTCGCGCTGTTGCCGTTGTCTCTCGCCGGTCACGCCGCGGGTTCTCTGGAGCACGCGAACGCCGTGAACTCCCTGGCGATTCATCTCGTCGGGGTGTGCGTGTGGGTCGGGGGGCTCGTCGCGGTGCTGCTGCTGCGGACCCGCACCAAGGGTGCCACCGGCCGGGTCATTGCCCGCTACTCGACCCTTGCCGGGTGGGCGTTCGGCGCGGTCGCGTTCTCCGGCGTCGTGAACGCTTCGCTTCGCCTTACCGGTCCTCTGGATCTGTTCACCACCTCCTACGGGTGGCTGATAGCGGTGAAGGCTGGGGCCCTGGTGCTCCTCGGTGTTGCGGGTGCGGTGCAACGACGAAAGATCGTCCCGGGGTTGCTGCGCGAGCCCACGAATCGGCGGCTGTTCGTCCGGTTCGCGTTGGCGGAAATCGTGTTCATGGCGATCGCGATCGGCGCATCCGTGGCCGTGTCTCGTAGCCAGCCGCCGATCCCGCAGGCTCCCGCAGTTGGTGCGGACACCCGCGACGGGCTGATCGGTTACACGTACCCGGCTCCCCAGACGCTCGAACGGTTCCTCACCGTATGGCACTGGGATTGGGTGTGGACCGCCCTCGCCGTGACCGGGATTGTCTGGTATCTCTTGGCCGTCCGGAAACTACGGCAGCGCGGCGATCGGTGGCCGATCGGTCGCACGATCAGCTGGGTGCTCGGCTGCGCGGTGTTCATCTGGACGATGAACGGCGGCCCCGCCGTGTACGGCATGATTCACTTCTCCAGCCACATGATCCAGCACATGCTGCTGATGATGTTCGTCCCACTGCCGCTGGTCCTTGGCGGTCCGGTTCTCCTTGCCCTCCGGACCCTGCCGATCCGCAACGACGGCTCCCGTGGCGCCCGTGAGTGGCTGCTGCTGTTCGTGCACTCGAAGTGGATGCACTTCCTCGCTCAGCCCGCCGTCGCCGGTTTGATCTTCGCCGGTTCGCTCGTCGCGTTCTACTTCACAGGTGCGTTCCAAGCGTCGATGCAGTCCCATGAATGGCACGTCGCGATGGTGCTGCACTTCGTGCTCAGCGGGTATCTGTTCTTCTGGGTCTTCGTCGGGATCGACCCCGGCCCCCGTCGGCCGCCGTACCCGATCCTGATCATCGCGTTGCTGGCGACGCTGGCGTTCCACGCGTTCTTCGGCGTCGCGGTGATGAGCAGCGAAACCGTGTACGCGCTCGACTGGTTCCGTGCTCTCGGACAGACCGACACCGGAGCGCTCCTGGCGGACCAACGCACCGGCGGCGGGATCGCCTGGGGAGCGGGTGAGTTGCCGATGGTGTTCGTCGCGCTCCTCGTCGTTCGGAACTGGCGACGCTCGGAAGAGCGCACCGCGAAACGCCTTGACCGGCAAGCTGACCGGGACGGCGACGCAGACCTGACCGCCTACATCGACCGGCTCGCCGCCCTCAACGACCGTGACTAGTCCGACAGCAGCACGACCCGCCTACTGGCGCCGGTTTGCAGTGCTCTCCCATCCGGATCCTCGACAATCAGCGTGGCGGCAACACGCCACCGTCCAGTCTGTGCGGCGCGAGTGCGTCCTGCACACTGGATGAAGCCGCGCACGGCCCCCTCCATGATCATGACGACGCTTCGCCACGACCTCCCGCTCCGGCTGCTTCGAGCAGCCACCGCGGTCGTTGCTGCCGTCTTGCTGCTGCTGGGTGCGCTGACACTACAGAATCTCGCCAGCCACACCGACGAAGCAATCCCGACGCTCACCGGCGCTGTCGCATCTGCCCTTGACACGGCCGAAGTCGACCCGGCGGCGACGCATGTGGATGCGGAGCATGGTGCCGCGAGCATCTTCTGTGCCCTGCTCGGGTTAGCGGCGATGGTCGTCGGCGCGGTCGCCGCGCTGGCAGCGATCACATCGCCGCGACGAGCGCTGTTCGCGCTGTCGCAGATGCTCGCCCGTGTGGCCGTGGCGCCGCGGCGTGTGGCAGCACCATCAGCGGTATCGCTGACGGTGCTCTCGATCGCGCGCGTCTGATCACTCTTCCAGACGACCCTGCGCTGCGGGGCCGTCAGTTGCGTCCTGCCCGCATCTCACCGGAAGACCTTTCAACGCGTGAACTCTCCCGCACCCACTCCTGCCAACTCCGAACGTCCTTTGGCTCCACTGACCCGCCGTGAAGCCCTTGCCGCTGAGCGCCTCGAAGCCCGTTCGCGCCCTCTCGCCCGCAGACGGGTGACTGCAGGAATCGGTGGTCGCAGCACCCCTCGCCGGACTGTGACGCCGCCGGCTCCGATCGCAACGTCCGCTGGTCGGGCGCGTCCCGTGCCGTCAGCTGCGGCCGCGACGGCGGCAGCGGCAGCGGTGGTGCTGTTCGCGTCCGCAGCCCTTCCGGGCCCGACTGCGGCTGCGGCCACACCCGGGATGCCTCTAGCCACTGCGACGCCCGCGCAGACGCTGACCGTCGCAGCCGCAGCACTCGACCCGAACCTGGCCCGCGACAGCTTCACGGTCTCCGCCCCTGCACCGGCCCCCGCGACGTCGGCGGGCTCGTCAGGAATACCGGCAGTGGGGGCGTCGACCGGCGGTGGGGACGTGCAGTGGCCGTTCCCCGGCCCGGTGCCGATGAGCTCCGGGTTCGGGTACCGGATCGCCCCATGCACAACCTGCTCCAGTGCCCACCAGGGGCTGGATTTGACGCCTGGTTTGGGGACGCCGATCGGTGCCGTCGCTGCCGGCACGGTGCGCGTCGCTGGCCGGCATTCGGAGTTCGGCCAGTACGCCATCATCGACCACCGCATCAACGGTCGACTGGTTTCCACCCTTTACGCACACATGATCGTCGGCTCCTCGCCGCTGCGGGTCGGGCAGACCGTGGCCGCAGGCGACCGGGTCGGCCTCGTCGGTTCCTCTGGCCGGAGCACCGGCGCGCATCTGCACCTCGAAGTGCACCAGGACGGCACCACACCCATCAATCCGGACACGTGGCTTCGCGCCAACGCTGGCCGTGTCTTCTAGGAAAGGTTCCCCGTGCGTCTTCGCGCTCTGATCGCCGCCGCAGTTCCCGTTGCGGTCCTCACCGCTGTCCTTATCACCGCGACCCCAGCCGCAGCCCACGACGCCCTCGCGTCCGCCAACCCAGCCGCCGACAGTACTGTCGCCGGGGACCTCGACCAGATCACCCTGACGTACTCCGAGCCGCCGCTCGCGGCGCTGGAGAGCGGCATCATCATCAGCGTCGTCGACCCGGACGATGAGGAAGTCACCACCGGCCAGATCACCGTGGACGGCAGCACCCTCACCAAGCCGATCACCATCACCACGCCCGGTTCGTACACCGTCACCTGGCGGAGCGTGTCTGTTGACGGTCACCCCATCTCCGGTAGCTACCAGTTCACCTCCACCGGCAGCACACCCTCCCCCACCCCATCCGCGTCAACCGCGCAGGAGACCATCACTCCGACAGCTGCAGCGTCATCCGCGGCGACCCCTGCCGCCTCCGGCGCGGAGTCGGCGCCGAGTAACAGCGCCGGAATCTGGGTCCTCGCCGGCCTGACCGCCCTCTTCATCGCGGCAGTCGTCGGGATTCTTCTCATCACTCGCCGCCGCCCGAAGGCACCCGAGTGATGCGCCGGCATGTCCTCGCCGCCGTGACTGCCCTCACTGTCGCCGTCGCCAGCTTTGTCACAGCCGTCCCCGCCGCCGCGGCGACCGCGCCGACATGGGCTGATGTGCTCGAGGCGCGGAAGAGTGAAGCGGCCGCGGAATCGAAAGCCGCGGAGATCACTGCCCTGGTGCAGCAGCTCGAAACCGCGACCGCCGCGGCGAAGCAGACTGCAGCAGCTCGCGGTAAGGAGCTGCAAACTGCGCAAGATGCAGCGGACACCGCGACCGGCAAGTACGACACCCTCACCAAGCAGGCCAGCACCGCCCGCTCGGAAGCAGCAGGCGCTGAGGAGCAGATCGCGGCGTGGTCGGCGTACCTGTCCAGGTCGGCCGGGCGTGACCTGACCGCGTCGATCACCGCGGACAGTGGCACCCTCCTCGAGCGGCTCGGCACCGCGTCAAAGGTGACCGACACCATGAACGCTGCCCTCGAGGACGCGGCAACCCGCGCCGGAACCGCGGAGGCGTTAACCAAGCAAGCAGCCGCCGCCCGCCGCGAACGGGACCGGTTGCAGCAGAAGGCAGCCGTCACCTTCGCTGCCGCTACGGCAGCCGCGACAGAGGCTGCCGAGGCCGAGATGGCGCAACGAGCCCGGAAGCAGGAACTCACCGATCAGCTCGCGGTTCTGCGGGACCGCACGCTCAACGCCGAGTCGGCGTACGCGGAAGCGGAACGGCGCCGCGTCGCAGCAGCCCGAGCGGAAGCTGCCCGGATCGCCGCCGCAGCAGCTGCGGCCCGCGCAGCACAGACCCCACCAAGCACTGCAGACTCAGCGGCTGCACCAGCCGGGAACCCAGGGGCCGTGTCGTCGTCAGGATGGACGAAACCGATCCGGTCGTACTCGTCGTACCAGGCCTACGGCAACCGCCTCCACCCGATCCTCAACTACTACCGGCTGCACGCCGGCGACGACTTCGGGGCAGCGTGCGGCACTGGCCTCTACGCCGTCGCTGCCGGCACCGTCACGTATGCAGGCCCCTACGGCGACTACGGCAACCTCGTCACCATCGACCACGGCGGCGGCGTCACCAGCAACTACGCGCACATGTTCCCTTCGGGCGTGCTCGTGCGAGCTGGCCAGAAAGTCAGCGCCGGCCAGACCGTCGCCGCGGTCGGTAACGCCGGCCTGTCCACCGGCTGCCACCTCCACTTCGAGATCCGTCAGAACGGCACCCCCGTCCCACCGACACCGTTCCTCAACGCGCGCGGCGCGTGACCGAAAGGCCAGCACATGACCAAAAGCGCCCGCATCGGCATCATCTCCGGCGTCATCGCCGGAGCGCTCGTCATCATCATCGTCGCGGTGTTCGTCATCCGGGCGAACATCGAAAACACCCGTGCCGGCGCTCCAGCCAGCACGGCAGCGGCCACAGCTGAAGCGCTCACGCCGACGCACGTGCTCGGCGAGGAAGGCGACGGAGCGATCACCGTCGTTGAGTTCCTCGACTTCGAATGCGAAGCGTGCGGTGCGTTCTACCCCTACGTCGAACAGCTCCGGAAGGACTACGCCGGCAAAATCACGTTCGGGTTCCGCTACTTCCCGCTCCCCGGCCACGGCAACTCCCGCACCTCCGCAAGCGCAGTTGAAGCAGCAGCTCGCCAAAACCAGCTCGAGCCGATGTACCAGCGGATGTACGAGACGCAAGCCGAGTGGGGTGAGCGGGGCACCGACTCCCAAGCGGACCGGTTCCGCGGCTACGCCGAAGACCTTGGCCTCGACATGCGACAGTACGACCGCGACGTCGACAGCTCCAGCGTGCAGAAGCTCATCCAGGACGACGTCAACCTCGGCACCCAGCTCGGTGTGAGCAGCACCCCGACGTTCTTCATCAACGGCAAGCCGGTCACGCTGCAGTCGTACACCGACCTGCAGGACGCCGTCGACGCAGCACTCGAGGAAGCCCAATGAGGCCGCGGCAAACTGGGATCCTCGTGGCGACCGTTGTGCTCGCCGTCAGCAGCGCGCTCGTGCTCACCGGATGCTCCTCCGACAGCGACACCAACACCGGTCTGAGCGCGCAATACCGTGACGGCGGGACGAAAAACTACGTCTCCGGGGACGGCACCGTCACCCAAGTGCCCCCTGCGAACCGGAAAACCGTCATCGATTTCGACGAGGTCTCCTCGGACGGAGAACCGATGCGCTCCGCCGACCTTCAGGGCAAGGTCGTCGTGCTCAACTTCTGGTACGCCGCATGCCCGCCGTGCCGCGCGGAAGCGAAGCACCTCAATACCGTCTGGGATCGCTACCAGGACCAGAACGTGCAGATGATCGGCGTGAACGTCCGCGACGCGAAGGGCACAGCGGCCGCCTTCGAACGGCGATTCAACGTCCCCTACGCCAGCGTGCTCGACAACGATCGGGGCCGGATGCAGTTGGCGCTCTCCGGTGAAGTGGCACCGAACGCTGTCCCCACCACCATCGTGCTCGACACCAAGGGGCGCGTCGCCGCTCGCATCGTCGGCGCGATCGATGGACCCGGCACCTTGTCCACCCTCATCGACGACGAGCTGCGCCGATGACGCAGCCCGCACCCGTCGGCGTTGACCGACAACGATCACGCCGGCGATCCCGGCGCACCCTCATCGCGGTTATCGTCACCGGTACCGCCATCGCAGTCCTCGACCAGATCAGTAAGCAGTGGGCCCTCTGGCACCTCGACCCGCACCGGACGATCCCCCTCGTCGGAGAGCTGCTCGGCCTGCGGCTGGCCTTCAACACCGGGGCAGCGTTCTCCCTCGGTAGCGACACGACCTGGATCCTGTCGCTCGTCTCGACCGTTGTCGTCATCGGACTCCTCACCCGAACCGTCCTCGGCACCTCGCCGAAATACACCGCCGGAGTCGGCGTACTGCTTGGCGGCGCCGTCGGCAACCTGTTGGACCGGCTCGCCCGCGGCGACCAGTTTGGCAGCGGCGTCGTCGTCGACATGATCAACTACGCCAATCTGGCCATCGGCAACATCGCCGATATCGCCATCGCGGTCGGCGTCGGCCTCCTCGCCCTCACCTACGCACGCACCTCGCCGTCCAAACGCCGTCACCGTGCTACCACCGCCACCACCACCAGCGCGGCTACCTCGACGTCAGAGGAGCTGCGATGACCTCGCTCGACGCAGCCGGCCCACGTGAGGAGCTGGAACGGTGAACTGGCAGGAAACCGTCTTCAGCGGGCAGATGATCGCAGCGATCCCGATCGCGCTCTTCGCCGGCCTGATCTCCTTCGCATCCCCGTGCGTGCTGCCACTCGTGCCGGGCTACCTCGGCTACGTCACCGGATCCGCCGCCGCATCCACGACCAGACGCACCATCGTCGGCGCGCTGCTGTTCGTCACCGGATTCGGCATAGTGTTCGTCGCCTACGGTGCACTGTTCGGCGCCCTCGGTACTTGGCTCGTGCAATGGCAGGACCTCCTCATCAGGCTCCTGGGCGTCATCGTCATCGCGATGGGAGCAGCCTTCATCGGGTTCCTGCGCCCACTGCAGCGCACCATCCGGACGTCCTGGCGGCCACGCGCGGGTCTCACCGGCGCACCGCTCCTCGGCGCGACCTTCGGTCTCGGCTGGACCCCGTGCTTCGGCCCCACCCTCGCCACCATCACCGCGCTCAGCCTCGACGCGGGCACGGCGGGCCGGGGCGCACTCCTCGGCCTGGCCTATTGCCTCGGCCTCGGGATCCCGTTCGTCGTCATCGCAGCCGGACTGGGCTGGGCGAAGAACACCGTCCGGTTCCTGCGCACCCACATCCGCGCCGTCAACATCATTGGCGGCGCGATCCTCATCCTCACCGGCGCGGCCATGGTCACCGGCGTATGGACACGCATCATGTCCGCCATGCAGGCCCTCATCGCCGGAACCACGCTGCCGATCTGAGACCAAGCCACGACGACCAAGTTCCCCCCGAGCCGTCGACTCGACGCGATCAGCCGTCACCACCGGAGACGAGGAAACGATGCCACCGCCACTCACCGACAGCGTTCACCGAGAACGAGCTCGACGGAGCTGCCCGGTTGAACAGCAGGAGGGACGGTAACGATGCCCCGTCTCGATTCGAGCGTCCTCTGGTCCTGGGCGACGGGACCGCTGTCGCCCGTAGCGATCGTCGCTGTTCTCCTAGCGACGACCTACCTCGTCCTGTACGTCAACGCCCGGCGTGGCCTGCGTGCCCCAGCTCTCGGTCGGGCCGTGGTGTTCGTCCTCGGGTGCGCGGTCATGTTCACAGCGACGACAACCGGCCTCCAGACCTACAGTCGCGAGCTGCTCTCAGCGTTCATGTTCCAGCAGCTGACTCTGCTGCTGATCGTCCCGCCGCTGCTGATTCTCGGTTCCCCGGGAACGGTGCTCCTGCGAGGCATGCCGCGCCGCGGAATCGGCCTCCACGTACTCCGGCTGGCGGTCGGCGTTCTCCGATCCCCGTTCGCCCGACTGATCCTGCATCCGCTGGCAGTCGTGCCGCTGCTCGTCGTGCCCCTCTTCGGGCTCTACCTCACCGGGGCAGCGGACGCGCTTCTCTCCATGGAAGCAGGACGAATCGCGCTCCAACTGACGTTCGTTGCTCTCGGCACCGTAATCATGCTGCCGCTCGCAACCGTCGACCCACTTCCCCGGCGCACGTCGTACGTCCTCCGCATCGTCGATGCGTTCGTCGAGATGCAGATCCATGCCGCATTCGGACTCACCCTCATGTTCAGTAGCGCACCCCTGGTGGCGACATTCGCCTCGCCGAGCACCGAGTTCGAGACCACCGCACTTCGCGATCAACAACTCGCCGGAGGTCTGGTCTGGACGTACGGCGAGCTACCGGTCGCCATCATCCTGCTCGCCAGCATCATCCGATGGCAGCGACAAGACTCCCGCAAAGCCGCTCGCGCCACTCGCGAAGCCGACCGGCAAGGTGACGCTGAGCTCCACGACTACAACGCCTACCTCCAAAGTCTCCAACGAGGCAGTGGGCGCTGACGCGCGTTTTTGGACGAGGGCAGCCCCTGTCTCCTGTCTCGATAGCCGGTCGGTCAACGGACGGTGACAGCTTCCGAAGTCGGACCGCCACGGGATCGGCACCACGATCGTCGCCCTGTCCCGCTGCGGCAGAGTGGATGCATGGTCAGTGCGACACCCAACACGATCCACTTCCATCGCAAGCACCACAAGGCAGTGATGTCCGGCGAGAAGGTCACCACCGTCCGGTGGAACGAGGACGTACCGGTGGGAGCAGCCGTGTTCATCTTCGATGAACACCCGACGGCAGGACCGGTCCCCGGCACCGTGATCGCCGTGCACCGATACCGGCTCGACAGTCTCACTGCCGAACAAGCCCACCAGCCTCCTGAGACTGACATGCAGCTCTTCGCGCAGCAGCTGCGCGAGAACTACTACCCGGATATGCCTTCCGACGCTGTGGTCGAGGTCGCCGAGCTCGCGATTGAGGCGTCCCGATAGACGATCGGCCATCGAGACGGCCCGCACCCTCCCTGAGCACCTGCAAATCAACAACTTTCCGTACCGGGCGATGGCTACCCGAGAATCGGGGCACCTCTCACTTGGGGTCGGCGCGGTGGACGGCTCGGTAGACGGTGGCTCGAGCGACGCCGAAGAGCTCGGCAAGGTCGCTGGTGGTGTGGGTGCCGGCGCGGTGTAGCTCGACCAGGTGCTTCTCCTGCGCCTTGTTGAGCTTCGGCTTACCGCCGCGGAGCTTGCCGGCGGCCTTCGCGATCGCCATGCCCTCGCGGGTGCGTGCTCGAATGAGGTCGGCCTCGAACTCGGCGACCATGCCGAGGACGTTGAAGAGGAGCCGTCCGACCGGGTCGGTGGGGTCGTAGATCGATCCTCCGAGGTTCAGGGCGACGCCCTTCTTGGTGAGCTCGTCCGCGATGTCGGTTGCGTCGCGAAGCGATCGGGCGAGCCGGTCGAGCTTCGTGACGACGAGGGTGTCGCCAGCTCGGACGGAAGCGAGAGCTGATCGGAGTCCGGGGCGTTCTCGAGTTGTCCCGGACATGCCGTGATCGACGTGGATGTCCTGATCCGCGACTCCGAGGGCATGTAGGCCGTCGCGCTGCGCCGCGACGTCTTGTCCGGAGGTCGAGACGCGGGCGTATCCGATGAGCATGCTGGCAACTGTACTGTCAGCCGTACCCTCGCCGGGCACTTTCGCGGGACAGTCTGTTGAGACTGCAGGACTCAGGTGTTTCCTGGGTGCTCGGCACCCAACGTCGGGGCCGAGGGGGTGTCCGGGTAGCGGCCGGCTGACGGGCACTCAGCCTGCCGTGATGTCAGCGGCTGCTCCGCTGGGACGCAAACGGCCTCGCGACGATTCGGGTTCGCTGCGAGGCCGATGCGCTTGCATCAGTGTGCTCTGCCGATGCTGCAGGGACTGGGACGCGATAGCAGCATCGTCCACGAAGCCGTCGCTCAACCAGGTCCGATCGCGAACCCATTCACGGGTGGGCTCGGGATGCCAGCAGCCAGGATTACAGCACGTCCGTTCTGGCGCACCGCCGTGGTTGCAGGGCCGACCTGCACTCGGCGCACCACGTCCAGTCTGTCGTGCCGTGCGCCGGCGCACGATTCGACACCGTTCAGCAGCGACCACGCCGCCATAGCCGCACGACAGCGCCCCTCAGCCTGGACGCCATCCGGGTCAGAGCCGAGGGGCTACGAGGTGTCGGTTCGTCTACCGTTCCGCTGCGGCGTTGGCGTCCTGTTGCATGCGGGCGTAGCCGAGGTAACTGCCCTCGACCTCGATGACGGGGAACCCTGCCCGGCGCAGCGCCTGCGCGGCGACGATGTTGCGGGCGCCGCTCTGGCAGTAGCTGACGATGGTGCGATCCTTCGGGAGCCGGTTGGTTTCCCAGAGCACACGGCCAGCACCGATGCGGGTGGCGCCGGGGATGTGGCCGGCCTGGTACTCGCCTCGCTCTCGAACATCGAGGAGGAACGGTTCGTCGAGGTCCGCGATCTGGTCCGGCGCGACCGTCTTCGATGGTGCGGTCTCGATGCCCTCGAGGGTGGTGAAGTACCCGGCGGCGGTGTCGATGCCGACGCGGAGCAGGTGATCCCGGACATGCGCAGCCTGCTCGAGGTCCTCCACGAAAAGCAGCAGCGGCCGCTGTTCCCGTTCAGGGTCAATCGCCCACGCTCCCCACGCGGCGGTCTTACCCGTCGCCGGAATCGCGAGCGCGCCGGGCACCGTGCCAGCACGCACCGCCGTAGCCGCGCGGGTGTCGACGATGACGGCTTCACCGTCTGCTGCACGCGTAACGGCTTCAGCCGCAGTCACAGCCTCGAGCTCAGGCAGCGGGCCGAAAACGGCTGGGCCGTCGCGGTTCTCACGCTTCATGCGGGCGAAGTAGGCGTGCGCGTCGGGTTGGCCATCGAGGAGCTCCTGAACGAACCCGTCACGGTCATCCGCGGCGAGGTAGGGGCCCCACCAGGTGTAGAGGCGTTCGTAGCCGACGGTCGTCGACGCGATCGCGCCGAGCGCTTTCCCGCAGGCGCTCCCAGCGCCGTGCGCGGGGTGGATCTGCACGTGATCCGGCAGCACCAGTAGCACCTTCTTGAGGCTGTCGAAGAGGTCCTGCGCGCCCTGGAAACGGGTGTCCTTCCCGCCTGCTGCTTCGTCGAGGAGATCCGGGCGGCCGAGGTCGCCGACGAACACGAAGTCGCCGGAGAGCAGGTAGCCCGGGTCATCGGTGAGTGCGCCGTCGGTGACCAGGAACACCAGGTGCTCGGGAGTGTGACCAGGCGTGTGCCGGGCGGTGAGGCGGATGTTGCCGACCTGGATGACGTCGCCGTCGAACAGGCGGGTCGCGTCGAAGCCGTACTGCCAGTCGACGCCGCCCTCCCCCGACACGTACGCCTCGGCGCCCGTGACGTGTGCGAGCTCGCGGGTGCCGGAGAGGTAGTCGGCGTGGATGTGGGTCTCGGTGACCGCGACGATCCGCATCCCGTTCTTTGCAGCGGTGTCGAGGTAGACCTGCACGTCGCGGCGCGGGTCAACGACCACCGCTTCTCCGGTGGCCTGGCATCCGATGAGGTAGCTCGCCTGAGCGAGGTCCTCGTCGTAGAAGCGTTCCAGCAGCATGACTTCCCCTTTCGATCGGAACCAGACCAACAATACCCCTGGGGGTATAATGCTGTCCAGCCCCGCGGGGCGAACGGATTTGGCCAACGTCCTCGGCGGGCTTGCGAGCAATATACCCCCGGGGGTATTATAGGTGACGGAAAGGAGCCGTGATGTGCTTTCGAGTGACTTGTGACGAGTGCGGGAAAGAGACGTGGGGTGGCTGCGGCCAGCACGTCGAGGACGCCCTGTGGGACGTTCCGGCGGCGCAGCGCTGCCCGGGCCACGATGAGGAGGTTGCAGCGTGAGCGTGCAGGCGGCGACCGCGGCGACGTTGCAGCCGGTGATCGAGGGCGGCGGCATCGTGCTGGTGGACTTCTGGGCTGCGTGGTGCGGGCCGTGCAAGATGTTCGCGCCGATCTTCGAGCAGGCGTCCCAGACGCATGCGGACGTGACGTTCTGCAAGGTCGACACGGAGGCTGAGCAGGATCTCGCTGCAGCGGCGGGGATTACGGCGATCCCGACGCTGATGGCGTTCCGCGATGGGCAGTTGGTATTCCGGCAGGCCGGCGCGCTGCCCGCTCCCGCGCTCGAGGACCTCATCGCCCAGGTCCGCGCCCTCGAACCGGCACAGCCAGCATCCGAGCCGACCGCCTGAGCAGGTGCGGCGATCTTGCCGGAAGGGGCTGCGATCCGAGAGCGTTCGGATCCCAGCCCCTTCTACGTGCCTCGCTTCGGCTTTCGTTAGCTCGGGAAGGCCGGGTTGAAGCAGGCGTAGCAGATGGTGCCGGCGGCGGCGATCGAAGCCGCGAGGAGCGCGGCGCCGACGGCAAGTCTGATCAAGGACCCGCGGGTGACGCCGACGGCGTCGTTGTCGTCATGGGAAGAGTTCGACATGGTGTGCTCCTGATCTGCTGCCGCACTGGTGGTTCGGCGTTGATTACTGGGGGTTGGTGGCAGCCGCCGGTGGTGATGCGGCGGCGATCGCGGTGCGGAGCTGCGTGCTGGTCGCGGCGCCGAGGATGCGTGCGGCGACACGGCCGTCACGCAGGGCCGCTCCGGCGCCGATGCGGCGGCTCGTGGTCACCATGTCAGCGCGGTGCGGACGATGGTGAGGACGGCGATCGCAAGGACGAGGACCGCGAACACGCGCTGAAGGGCTTTCCCGCTGATCCGGGCAGCGAAGCGTGCCGCGACCAGGGACGCCGCGAACGCGGGCGCGGCGAACGCGATCGTGAGGGGCCAGTCCACGAACCCGGAACCGGCGTGCGCGGCGACGCCGGCGATGGAGTTCACGATCGTGATCACCAGTGAGGTGCCGATCGCTGCGGCAATTGGGAGGTTCAGCAGCAGCACCAGGGCCGGCACGATGATGAACCCGCCGCCGACACCGAGCAGGCCCGTGAGGAAACCGACCCCGAGGCCGACCAGGAGCGCACGCCACACCCACCGTCGCCCGGCGAGGAGCTCACCGGTCGCGGTTGGCCGGGGCCGCAGCATCTGGACGCCGGCGGCGATCATCAACGCGGCGAACGCGAGGAGCACCACGTGTTGCGGCAGGGCCGCGTTCACGGCGGTGCCGAGGAACGCGGCGGGGATCCCGACCGCGCCGACCGTCGCGGCGATCCGCCACTCGATGCCGTGCCGCAGTCTCGGGAGCACTGCCGCGACGGAGGAGCTGGCAGCCATCACCAGTGACGTGGACATCGCTTCCGTGACCGGTACCCCGATCGCGTACACCAGCGCCGGTACGGCGATGATCGCGCCCCCGGCACCGACCAGGCCGAGGACCGCGCCGACGAGGATCCCGAACGCGGCAACACCGATCAGCATCAGATTCGCACGTACGCGGCGCCAGCCCACTGCTGCTGCGTCAGGTACGTCACCGCCGCCGGCACCGTGCCCACATCCGGCAGCAGCGCCTCCGCTCCGACACCGATACGCTCCATGCTGTTCGAACACGCCAGCACGTCGACACCAGACCCTGCGATCGTGGTCAGCAGATCGTCCTGGTAGGCGCTGTTCGCGACGAGTCCGCGCACAGCGCCGCCTTGCACGACGACCTGCACGCTCACGTCCAACCCGAGGCCCTGAAACGAGTGCCGGGCCACCCGTAACGCCGCCGTGAGGACATCCGGGTCCTCAGCGAACGCGTGCAGAACAAGCCGGTGCTCCATCAGTGCTCAACCGGCTTCCCCGCCGCAACCCACGCCGACGTGCCACCGGCCACGTTGACTGCGTCCACGCCTGCTGACTGCAGCGCCTCCGTAGCCTGCGCGCTACGGCGGCCGCTCTGACAGATCACGTGCACCGGCCCGGCATCGCGCAAGGCATCTACGTGCTCACGAACGGTCGCCAGCGGCACGTTCCGCGCGCCGGGAACGTGGCCGGCAGCGTACTCATCGGGTTCCCTCACATCGAGGACTTTCCGGTCCACGAGGACGTCAAGGTCATCGACCGATACTTCCGGGATCGCCATGATCAGGCTCGCCCGAAGAGCCGGGAGAAGAACCCACCCGACGACGGTTCGTTCTGGTGCCCCTGACAGCGCTGCGACTTCGGGACACCGCGCATCACCTGGTCGACGTGCTGGCCGCAACCAGCCCACGTCTGCTTCCCGCACTTCTTGCACGTCACTGCACGACACATGGTCGACTCCTTCTGTTCAGGCCCCGCAGGGCGCGCCGATGAAATTCATGACCGGCAGCCGGCCACGAATGGATGGGGGGTGAAGCTCAAAGGCAGCGCAGCTGAGAGTGGCTGCCCTGAGGGGTCAGGCGAGGGTCATGAAGAGCTTCTCGAGCTCCGCCACGGTCATCGGGTCGGACTCGTCCTGCTCGTCGATGACGCACTTCTGCATCGCCGTCGAGATGATCTGGAACCCCGCACGATCAAGCGCGCTCGATACCGCCGCGAGCTGGATCACCACGTCACGGCACTTCCCGCCGTTCTCGATCGCGTCGATCACCGCATTCAACTGCCCACGCGCGCGGCGCAGACGGTTCAGGACCGGCTTCTGGGTGGCATCCACGGCAACACTCATCGGAAGTTCCTCTCACTCGACACTCGTTAGTATACCCCCGGAGGTATTGCCGTGACAAGTTGTCGAACCTGGGAAGCCAAGCGCAGACCTGCGCGGCCGCGTCGCGTCTGGCGCCGGGTTGCCGTCGCATTGGCGCTCGTTGCGGCGGGCCTGTGGGCCACGCGAGCGGGGACATCAATCGGCGTCTGGGCTATCGCGATCAGCGGCACGATGGCACTGGTCGCGTTGGCAGTCCGCCTCACGCCGCGTTGGGGTCGTCCGGCGGCCTGCCGTCTCCGCGGACCGGTGTTGTCGTTCGGACTCGTCCTGGTTGCTGCAGCACCTGCCAATGAACAAGACCTCATCGGCGCGCTTCTGCAGGGCTTCGGGGGCATGGTCGCCGTCGCCCAAGTCTTCGCCGGCCTCACAGCCGGTTACATCGCCATGCGTCTTCTGTGGCGCACCTACCGCGAAGAACAAGCGGGGCGAGGGCAGGCCTGCTGATCACAGCCGAAGCGGCTTCCGATGGTCAACCGGACACACGGCGGGAGCGAGCCCGACTCAGCGCACGCACGAGACGACGAAGCTCCGATCGGACGGCAGGGGCTACCCGATCAGGAGCGGATTCGGAGAGTGCTTGCTCGTAGGCGGCAAGCCACACGACTGCTCGTTGCCGGTTCCGGTTTCCGATCACGGCATTCCTCACAGACGGCATGATCAGCAGAATTGCGAAGGCCGCCAAGACAAGAGCTGCGATCGCGAATGCGACTGACCCCGTCCATCCACTCGAACTCGGTGCTGCGGATCCCACAGGGATTCGGGCCAGCATCACAGCGAGGATCGTGACCGTCGCTGCTTGGAGCGTGAGAACCAGGGTCGTCTCCTGATCGGCAGCGCGAGAGCGGAGCTCGGCGAGGACCAGTAGCTGAACGGCGTCGTCATCACGCATGAACGCGTCGAGCTTCTCGCGAGTGACAACGATGTCGTCGTGGAGGTGCTGAGCAACCTCAGGCCGGTCGCTCAGTTCAGGTCGCTTCTTCACGACGCCTCACCCGACTTCCGTCGCCGCCCCGCGAGAGGTTCGCTCTCCCGACGGAGCGCTCGATACACCGTGCTGCGACTGACGCCGAGGACGTCACCGATCTGGGCGACGGTCATGTCCTGCTGCTCGTAGAGGCGCCGTGCAGTTCGCACCTGGTCCACGGAGAGCCGCGGGGGTCGACCACCGGTCCGCCCGCGTGCTCGCGCGGCGGCGAGGCCGGCGTGTGTGCGCTCACGGATCAGGTCCCGTTCAAACTCGGCCAGTGCGGCGAAGACGTGGAACACGAGTCGACCGCCAGGCGAGGTGGTGTCGATGGTCTCCTGCAGTGACCGGAAGCCGACACCCCGCTCCCCCAGCGCCTGGAGCTGGTCGATGAGGTGCCGGATCGAGCGGCCCAGGCGATCAAGACGCCAGACGACGAGCGTGTCGCCTGGGCGGAGCTGGTCGAGGAGCTTCGTCAGCTCGGGGCGGTGCTCGAGCGAGCCCGACATCGTGTCGACCCACACTCGATAGCAGCCCGCTGCGTTCAACGCGTCAAGCTGCAGCGACGCATCTTGATCGGTCGTCGACACTCGCGCGTAGCCGAGGAGCTCTCCCATGCTCGAGAACGTAGCGGAACTCGCCGTGCACAGCTGGTAACGACTCATAGATACCGGCACTGAGTATCGCTACACGACTCGCCGTCTGAGGAGCCCTCACCGGCTCGGGCCTCCCGATTGTGCCACAAACGGTGGTTTACGGGACGTGCGCTGATTCAGTCGAGCTACTAGACGAGCTACTTCGCGGCAGCGATCGCGTCTCGAAGCTGCTCGAGGGTGGGAGAGCCTGCGAGACCGGCGGGTGTCAGATAAACCCGACAGGACAACCCGGCCGGAGCATCCGGTGCGGGAAACAACGGACTGCCATTTATGAGCAGTGTTGGGGAGCCCCGGAAGTCGGCCGCTTCGGCTTCTTCCTGGGTCGCGATGCGCTGCCGCAGTACCGTAACGGCGGGATGCTCCGCGGCGATTACCGCAAGCCGTTCCGCGGTCGCCTCCCAGTTCGGGCACCCATCGAAGTACTGCAGCGTGATCTCCATGTGTCGACCGTAAGTCAGACGACTGTGCGTTCAGATGGCGGGCCGGCGAGAAACGTCCCGGAAGTAGCGGAAGTGGGGCTCGGCAGTCGCGAGCGTCACAACTGCGAGAGAACTGGACCGCTCGCGACGGCGATGATGATCAGCGCACCGAGCGTCACGGCGGTGACCGTCGGCAGCCGACCTCCGGCAGGGCGAGACCGGGCTCCCGCGGGTGTCTGGAAGGCCGTGGACACCCAGCGGAGGGCGTAGAAGAGTGATGCGACCGAGACGGCAGCGGCGATGACCACCAGCCATGGCATCCCGCCTCGCCAAGTGGCCGTGAACACGGCGAGCTTGCCCACGAAGACGGCGGTTGGTGGGGTCCCGACGAGGCTCAGCAGGCCGATGAGGACGACACCGGTGATGACGGGATGTTCCCGTGCCGCTCCGCGCCAGGACGGGATTGTCGTGCGGTTTGGAAGCGCGGCTATCGCGGCAAACAGGGCCAGGTTGGTCACGGCGTAGAACACCAGATACATCAGCAGGGCGGGGCGTGCCGACGGTTCGACGCCGATCACGGCGACGGGCATCAGTAGGAACCCGACCTGCCCGACCGTGGACCAGCCGAGGAGTCGCGGGGCGCTGCGTTGCCAGAATGCCGCGAGGGTGCCGAGCATCATGCTTGCGGCGGCGAGCACACCAACCAGCAGCGGCGCGTTCACGGTGCTCGGTATGACGTCGACGAGGCGTGCCAGTGCTATCAGGGCCCCGAGCTTCGGGACGGTGGTGATGAACGCGGCGATGCCGAGCCCGGCGCCCTCTGCTGCATCCGGAACCCAGAAGTGCCCTGGGACCGCTCCGGCTTTGAACAGCAGGCCGGCGAGGACCCCGATGAATCCGAGCGCGATCGCTGCCGCCGGCACGTGTGGCAGCGCCTGTTGGAACTCAGGGTAGGTGCTGCCGCCGGCGACACCGACGAGGACGGCGATGCCGAAGAGCATCACGACGCCGAAGATCGCGCCCAGCAGGTACGTCTTCATGGTCGCCTCGGCTGCGGCCGGGGATCGGGACAGTCCGATCAACGCGTAGAGCGGCACGGTCGCTAAGAGGAACCCGGTGGCGACGATGAGCAGGTCGTTGGCGCCGGCCAGGACGATCGTGCCGAGTGCCGCGAGGAGCAGTAGGGATGCGGTCTCGCTCTCCCGAGCGGAACCTCGGGCGTCATCGCGTCCGATGAGCATCACGACCGCGGTCGCCAACGGTACGAGAATCCTGATCGTCGTCGTCGCGTCGTCGAGCGCGTAGCTGTCGCTGAAGACGGTCGGTGGTCCCTGGATCACGGCGGCCGTAACGGCGCTGCCGCACGCCACGGCGATCGCGAACCAAGTCACGAGCGCCTGCCGGCGTCGGGGCAAGAAGCTGCCGCTGAGGAGGGCGACGACGGCACCGCCCATGAGGATGATCTCCGGCAGGAGCGCGCCGTAGTCCATGTTCACGCGGGACCTCCGATCATCGCGGCGAGCTGCCGGGCGGCGGGAGCGATGAGCTGCAGCAACGGTCCGGGCACCACACCGACCGCCAGGGAGAGCAGTAGGAGCGCCCCGACCGTCACGGTCTCCCGAGCGGTGACGTCGGTGAATCCGTCGGCGAGGCGTTCCGTGGGTCCGGTGAGCAGTTTCTGCACGGTGCGGAGGAACAGGGCTGCGGTGATGAGGATCCCTGGCAGCGCGATCGCGGCGATTGCTGTTGCACCGATGCTGCCGGCGAAGATCTGGAATTCGGCGATGAAGCCGCTGAAGCCGGGGATCCCGAGCGACGCGAACGCGGCGACGGCGAAGAGTCCGGAGAACCGCGGGGCGGGCTTCGCGAGGCCGCTGTAGTCGCTGATCTCGTAGCTGCCCCGCCGGTCGTGGAGCACACCGGCGAGGAGGAACAGCGCCCCGGTGATGAGCCCGTGCGACACCATCTGCACGGTCGCGCCGGTAATCGCCAACTGCTGCGCCTGCGCAGAGGATGACCCGGTCAGACCCGCGGCACCGACAGCGAGCACGACGTAGCCCATGTGGTTGACCGAGGTGTACGCGATCAACCGCTTCACGTTCGTCTGTGCGAGCGCGACGAGCGCTCCGTACAGCACGGACACGAGGCCGACAATGACAATCACCCAAGACCAGGACCGCCACGCGTCCGGGAGCATCGGCATCGCGATGCGGAGGAACCCGTACGTGCCCATCTTCAGCAGGACGCTCGCGAGGACGACAGAGCCAATCGCGGGCGCGTCGGTATGTGCCGGTGGCAGCCAGGAGTGGAACGGGACCGTGGGGGTCTTGACGGCGAAACCCACGACGAGCGCGGCGAGAACGGCGCCGGCGGCCAGGGGTGTGCCGGTGAAGCCGTTCCGGGTGAGCTCGACCATGTCGAACGTGTGCGGTGAGGAGCCGAGGTAGAGGCCGATGAAGCCGAGCAGCAGCGCCAGGGATCCGAGGAACGTGTAGAGGAAGAACCTCAGCGCGGACCGCTGATGGTCGCCATGTCCCCACCCGGCGATCACGAAGTACATACCGACAATCGACAGGTCGAAGAACACGAAGAACACCAGCAGGTCCTGCGCGGCGAACACCCCAAGACACGTGGTCTGAAGGAACAGGAAGAGTGCCGCCTGCGGGCGGGGCCGGTCGGTGTCCCGCATGGCCCAAAGCGCGCAGACGAGGAACACAACGTCGGTCAGGAGCAGCAACGGCGCGGAGAAACCGTCAACGCCGAGGTGGTAGCTGGTGCCGACACTCGGCATCCACTCCATTCGCTCCTCCCAGCGCAGCCCCGACGCGTTGGATCCGGGAATGGACACGAGGATCCCGAGGACGAGCTCCACGATGCTCGTCATCAGCCACACCCACGCGGCTGCCCGTCCGGACATCGATCGCGTCAGGGCGAGGACCGCCGCGACGACAACGGGAAGGAACACGATCAGACTGAGCACGATCACCTCACGACCAAGAGCAGGACAGCTGCGGCAGCGACGGTCACGGTCGCGCCGATGTAGTAGTGGTGCACCTGGCCGGTCTGCGGTCGCCGAGCCAGTCGACCGAGGACCGCGATGGCGGAACCGATCCACCCCGTCACGGCGGCGGGGCCACGCTCATCAAGAGCGCGCACGGCTCGGGCGGTCTGCTCGAGCGCACGTCCCGACCGATCGACGGCCGCGCCGTAGCGGTCGTCGAGACGCGCGAGGACGGCGGCGAGTCGCAGTGTCGGCGTGGCGATGACTGCAACGGCTGCCCGCTCCAGCCCGAACCAGTGCATCCCAATGCGGACTGTGGGTGTGCGCCACAGGGTCAAGAGGACCACGACCACCGCGATTGCCGCAGACGCCGCGAGCTCCGGCCACGACACCGCCGTCCCGGAAAGCGGAGCGATCATCGGATGCAGCAGCGGTGTGCCGAGAAGCGCAAGTCCGGCTGCCGCGACAGCGAGCACCACCATCGGGACGACCGCGAGGCGTGGCACCCGCCGGGTGCCCCGTTCCTCGTCGTCCCAGGACGCTTCCGGTGTGCCGGCACGCCGCCACAGCAGCGCGATGATCCGGGCGGAGTAGGCCGCTGCAAGTGCCGCTCCGGCCAGGCCCGCCGCGTACAACCAGGGTTGTTCCTTCAGGGCTGCGGCGAGGACGACGTCCTTGGCGTACCAGAGCGACAGCGGCGGCAGGCCGGCCAGCGACAGCGCACCGACCGTGGCGAGGACGCCGACCGCAGGCCAGCGGGCGGCGATGCCACGGAGACCGGTGAACTGCTTTGTCCCGGTAGCCGTCAGCCATGCGCCCGCGGTGAGGAACAGCAGTGCTTTGGTGGCAGCGTGTGCGACGAGCTGCGCGGTGCCGCCGCTGACCGAGCCGACGCCAGCGGCGAGGACGACGAATCCCAGCTGGGATGCCGTCGACGCGGCGAGCACCTGCTTCAGGTCCCGCTGCGACAGTGCGATGACGCCGAGGACGATCGCGGTCGTGACGCCCACCCACGCCGCCGTCGGACCTGCCCAGCCGGTCACGTTCAGGAGCGGTTCGACGCGGAGGAGCAGGTACCCGCCCATGGCGACCATCGCTGCGGAGTGCAGCAGCGCACTCACCGCGCTCGGGCCCTCCATGGCGAGGGAGATCCAGAAGGAGAATGGCAGCTGCGCCGCCTTCCCGAAGCCGGCAGCGAGCAATCCTGCGGCAGCAACGTGCACCCAGGGGCCCGGCAGCGACTGCAGTGCGGTGAGTGACCAGGCGCCGCCGCCGGCGACGACTGCGCCCGCGGCGAGGTAGATGCCGAGGTCCCCGGCGCGGGTGACGGTGAACGCAGTGAATCCACCGGCGACGCGGTTCCGGTCCTGCCAGCGGAATCCGATGAGCGCGTAGGAGGTGGCGCCCATCACCTCCCATGCGGCGAGGAGTAGTGGCAGGCCGGTTGCGGTCACGGTAACGACGACGGCGGCGAGGAAGAGCAGCATCAGCCCGTGGAACCGCGCCGCCGGTCGGGTCCGGTCCGCAGTCGCGAACACGAGGACGAGGAATCCGATCCATGCCACGGTCGGCAGGACGACCGCGGCCAGCGCGTCGACGCGGAGATCCGAGCCGGCGGCCCCAAGCATCGTCGGCATTCCGCCGGTCACTTCCGCACCCGTGATGGCCGCGATGGTCGCTGCAATCGCCATGACCGCTGCCGTGGCGAGGCTGACGGGAACGGCGAACCGTTCGGCGAAGCGTCCAGCAGTCGCCAGTGTTGCCCCGACGAGGGCGGGCAGGATGATGGCGGTGATCAGCGCGGTGCTCACTGGCTGAGGTCCGTCGCGGAATCGGTCATGTCGGAGTTCCGAGAACGGTGCAGGATCGTGGCGACGGCGAAACCCATCGCCATCTCGATCGTCATCGCCGCGATGATCACCAGCAGCAGCACCTGCCCGTCGACGGTCGGTGCGAGGTACCACCAAAACGCGGCGGCGGCGAGGATGACGGCGTTGATCATCACCTCGATGCCCATCATCACCATCACCACCACCTGCTGCGAGATCGCGCCGTACAGTCCGATGGCGAACAGCGCGGCCACGACGAGCAGAACAAGTTGCAGGGTCATCGTCCGACACCTCCCCGTTCCGGGTCCACAGGGTCGCCCTGGAGGTCGTCTCCGAGCCGGTCGTACCGGCCACGCGGGTTCGCCAAGACGAGGGCGGCGATGATCGTGGCGAACAGGATCGGACTGATCGTCAGCATCACCAGCATCTTCGAGCTCATGATCGCCTCGCCGAGTGCACGGGTGGTGTCCGCAGCCGCCGTTCCGGCGCGGGCTGGCCACGGGATGAGGAGCGCGGCCGCGGCGAGGCCGACGAACACTGCGGCCGCAATCACTGCGGCGGGGCGCTTACTGTGGGTCATGTCCATCGGCATCAGCGCCGGGTTCATGCCCATGTACGAGACCATGAACACCGCCATCACGGCCATCTCCATCACCATCATCAAGATCGTGATGACCCCGATGAAGTCCAGGTGCAGCACCAGCACGGCGACGCCGACGGCGATGAATGACACCGCCAGCGCATACGTCGCGCGCGCCATCGAGTCCACCCGGAACACTGCGGCCGCGGCGAGCACCGCGAGGAACGCGGCGACCCAGAACACGATCGTTGCCATCACGGTCATCCCTTTCCCATCACGGTCAGCACCGACGTGACCAGCAGCTGCAGCAGGACCAGCGGCAGCACGAGGACCCAGCCCAGCTCCGCAAGTCGCTGTGGCCGGATCGCGGGCATCGCACGTCCGAGCAGCAGGAACACGGCGAGCAGCGCACACGTCTTCACCAGCACCCACAGCGCCGACGGGAGCAACGGACCGGCCCCGCCGCCGAGGAACATCGGGACCGCGAACGCGGCGCCCGCGACGAGCAGGCACCAGCGGCCGGCGAGGACGAGCAGCCGGTCGACGCCCGAGAGTTCCCCGACGACACCACCGGCGATGTCTGTGCCGGCGGGAAGAGCGAACGGACCCCACGCGGAGAACGCAGCCACCGAGGCGCAGTAGACGATGAACGCCACCGGCATCGTCAGGGCGAACCAGATCGGTTGCTGCGCCGTGACCACGTCCGTCAGCCGGAGACTTTGCGCACCGATGGCGGGGGCGGTCAGGGCGAACATCAGCGGGATCTCGTACGCCAGGGCCTGCGCCAGGAACCGATACCCGCCGATCAGTGGGTGCACGCTGTTGCCGCCCCACCCGAGCAGCCACCACAAGGCCCACAGGGACACGTCGACGGCGTTGAACCACACCACACCAACTGGGATGTCCAGCGGTACGAGTGCGCCGACGGGGACGGCGAGGGCGGCGAGGAACGCAGCGACAATCAGCCCGGACCCACCGATCCGCCACAGAAGGGAGTCCGCGCCGAGCACGGATCGACGTTGCTGGCGGAGGAGTCGGCCGGTTTCTCGGAACGGCGAGAGGACCCGAGCACGCACCGGTGTCCCGCGGTCCCGTGCTGCCAGGGCGGCGTTGCCGCTGGCTGTCGCGATGGCGAGGAGGACGACGACGATGGGCAGGACGAGCGCCCAGACGGCGCTTCCGGCATCAACCATGATGATGCCCTCTCGTCGTGCCGGCCCGATCGGTAGTGTCTGTGCGACTGGTGGGGTGCACCGTGAGCGCGGCGACGACGAGGCGGGCGCTGCCGATGTCGCGTCCTTCGACCAGCGCTGGGATCTCCTCCACCGACGTCGCCGGCTCCGACTCGACCTGACGTCCGTTGAGGGCGGCATCTGCGCGCTCAAGGCGATTGAGGAGGACCGTGCGGACGTCGACGTCAGGTTGAACCTGGAGGCCACGCAAGGACCAGCGGAGCATCACGGAGCGCTTAATCCTGCGGCGCAGCGGCCCGAGGCGCTTACACGCCTGCTCGAGACGGCCGGTCACCGCAAGGTCCCGCACCCGGAGCGTCCGGGCTGCAGCGGTACCCCATCCGGCGAGGGCGAGCACCTGAGCGGCTTGGTCGAGCGCGGAGGCCGGCCCGTTCTGCGATTCCGCCCGCCCGTGATCGTCGACGTCGACCATCGAGGCGGAGGCGTCGGTGATGGTGTCGCCGGCAAGCGTCACGTCCAGGACCACACCCGCTGGCCAGACCGGCAGAATCGGACCGAGTCGCCGGTGCAGCACGTCCATCTCCAGCCCGTCCCGGTCATCCGCACCACCGGCGAGCGGGTAGCCCCCCGGACCGCTCATCGACATGTGATCCATCGACATGTGGTCGTGACCACCCATGGTCATGTCGTGGTCCTGCATCGACTCGCCAGCGTCGTCGGCGTCGCTCGAGTGCTCATATTTCGGGTGTTCGTCTTCCTCGGAGTCCCGACCATCTGTGTTACCGATCGCGTTCTCGCGTCCGGCGGAGCGCTGCGCACGTCGGTCCGCGAGTGCTTCCTGCGACGCGGTGAGGACGGTGCCAACCTCATGGGGGTCGGTGACCGTGACTCGGTGCTTCGGGTACGGCATCTGGTCCCAGACACGGTCGATGACGGTGCGCAGCTCTGGTCCGGGTGTGCCGCACACGAGCAAGACGTCACTCTCGGCCGGGTGGACGGCGAGGACGTGACCGGCAGCCGCAATCGCTGCTTCCACTCCCATTCGGACATCGCTGTTGCCGGGGACCTCGACGAGGAGCACATGCATGAGAATCCGGCTCTGACCTCCGGTCACACCCAACGGAACGCTCCTTCCCGCCAGGCCCAGACGACGCCCGCCAGGAGCACCCCGAGGAAGACGAACATCTCGATGACCGCCTCTGCACCGATCTGCGCGACAACGACAGCCCACGGGTACATGAAGAGCATCTCCACGTCGAACGCGAGGAACACCAGCGTCATCGGGTACCAGCGGGTGTGGAAGCGTGAAAGTGCGTGTTCCTGGAGGTCCCACCCGGACCCGAACGGCAGCACGTCCTCGCGGACCGGAGCGACGGCCGTCGCTCGAGACAGCAGCACCACAGCGGCGATGCCGAGCAGTGCGATACCCAGCACGATGCCGACGGTGATGTACCCGGACATTCGATCTCCTTTCCGAACGGGCATACCCCGGAGGGGTAATGCGGGTGAGTGTAGGCGGGCGACGGGCCCGGTGTCCGCCGGTCAGCGAGGCTGGAACGTGCGAAGGCGCAGGCTGTTGCTGACGACGAAGACCGACGACAGGGCCATGGCTGCGCCGGCGATCATCGGGTTCAGCAGGCCGGCCATCGCGAGCGGGATCGCGGCGACGTTGTAGGCGAAGGCCCAAAACAGGTTCACCTTGATCGTGCCGAGGGTGCGGCGGGCGAGCGCGATCGCGTCCGCGGCGGCGCTCAGGTCCGCTCGGATGAGGGTGATGTCGGAGGCTTCCATGGCCGCGTCGGTGCCGCTGCCCATCGCGATCCCGAGGTCCGCGGCGGCGAGAGCGGCGGCGTCGTTGACGCCGTCGCCGATCATCGCCACGGACCGGCCCTGCTCCTGCAGCCGGGTGACGGTCTGGTACTTGTCTTCGGGGCGCACCTCGGCTTCGACGTCGTCGATGCCGATCTCGGCGGCGACCGTTCTGGCGACGTCTTCGGCGTCGCCGGTGAGCATCACCGTCCGCAAGCCCATGTCGTGCAGGCGTCGAATTGCGTCCGGGCTGGTCGACGCGATGGTGTCCGCGACGCTGATGACGCCGCGAGCTGCGCCGTCCCACGCAACAACGACCGCGGTCGCGCCGCCCTGTTCCGCAGTCCGGACCGCGTCCGTGACCGCACCGGGGATGGTGATGGCCCACTGATCGGTCAACCAGGCAGGTCGGCCGACGAGCACGAGGACGCCGTCGATGACGGCTTGGACGCCGAGCCCGGCGGTGGACTGGAACGTGTCCGCGGTGGGGTGGTCGGTTGCTGCTGCGGTGATGGCGCGGGCGATCGGGTGTTCTGACCCTGCTTCCGCGGCGGCGGCGAGGGCGAGCACCCGGGTGTCCGTTTCCCCGTCGACGGCAGTGACCTGGTGGACGCTCATCCTGCCGGTGGTGACGGTGCCGGTCTTGTCGAGCACGACGGTGTCGATCCGGCGGGTGGCCTCGAGGACCTGGGGGCCGCGGATGAGGATCCCGAGCTGGGAGCCACGGCCGGTCCCGACGAGCAGCGCGGTGGGTGTTGCCAGCCCCAGGGCGCATGGGCAGGCGATCACCAGGGTCGCGACGGCAGCGGTGAACGCGGCTTGCACGTCGCCGGTGAGCAGCAGCCACCCGATGAGGGTCAGCACCGCCAGGCCCATGACGATCGGGACGAACACGGCGGAGACCCGGTCGGCGAGGCGCTGCACCTCGGCCTTGCCGGTCTGCGCGGACACGACGAGCCGGCCGATGCGGGCAAGCTCGGTGTCCTGTCCGACACGGGTGGCTTCGACGATGAGTCGGCCGCCGACGTTCACGGTCGCGCCGGTGACGGTGTCGCCGGGCCCGACCTCGACGGGGACCGCTTCACCGGTCATGACGCTGGTGTCGATCGCGCTCGTGCCGTCGGTGATGGTCCCGTCGGTGGCGACGCGTTCACCGGGACGGACCACGAACCGGTCCCCGACCTGCAGCGCTGCGGTCGGCACCTCGGTCTCGACACCGTCCCTGAGCACCCGGGCCGTCGGTGCACCCAACGCGAGGAGCGCTTGCAGGGCGGCGCCGGAGCGGTCCTTCGCGCGGGCCTCGAAGTACCGGCCGGCGAGAAGGAACACCGTCACCGCGGCGGCCACTTCGAAGTACGGTTCCGGGGCAGCGCCGGGGTGCGGGAACCAGGAGAACGCCATCCGCATCCCGATGTGCCCGGCACCGCCGAACACGAGCGCCCACACGGACCACACGGTCGCAGCGGCGACGCCGACGCTGACGAGCGTGTCCATCGTCGCGGCCCCGTGGCGGGCGTTGATCGCGGCAGCGCGGTGGAACGGCCACGCCCCCCACACGGCGACCGGCAGCGCCAGCACCAGGACAGCCCACTGCCACCCCGGGAACTGCAGCACCGGGATCATCGACAGCGCCACCACCGGCACGGCGAGCACCGTGGACACGATCAGCCGCCGCCGCAACGGCGCGAGCTCGTCAGTGTCCGCACCGGCCGGTTCGGGCAGGTGCGCGCCGTACCCGGCAGCTTCAACGGTGCGAATCACGTCGTCGACGGCGAGGTCCGCAGGCAACGTGACGGAGGCGCTTTCCGTGGCGTAGTTCACGCTCGCGATCACGCCGGGCAGCTTGTTCAGCTTCCGCTCGATCCGGTTCGCGCACGACGCGCACGTCATGCCCTCGATCGTCAGCTCAACCGGCGGTGTGCTGGTCGTTGTCATGATGCGACCAACGTGTAGCCGGCCTCCTCCACAGCGGCGGAGACTTCCTCCTGCGGCAGGTCGCGGGTGCTGGTCACCCGAGCGGTGGAGACACCGCCAACGTTGAGGTCGATCGTCACGTCCGTGACGCCCGGCACGGCGCTGAGTTCCTCGTTGACACTCATCACGCAGTGCCCGCACGTCATGCCCGTGATGCCGTACGTGTTCGTCAGCTGCTCGCTCATCGTGGTGATCCCTTCGTCGTCGACGCTCATCAGGTACCCTAGGGGGGTACCGTAGCGAGTGTAACGCTGGGCGGGCGGATGTGTTCCCGATCCACCGAACCGGCACCCGGAAAGAGGACGTGATGGCAACTAGGAGCGATTCGCGCGAGCAGGCGCGGCAGAAAGCCGCTGACGGCAGAGCGAAGCAGCAGCGCAGCCGCACCCGCCGGCGGTGGCTGCTGGGCGCCGCCGTGGTCATCGTCCTCGCCGCGATCACCACGATCACGGTCACCGCCCTGACCCGTGGCGACGACACGGCGCCGACGGCGTCCGGGGTGACGGCCGCTCCGCCGTGGCCTGCCCCCGCGGATACGGCGGCGCGGGCGAAAGCTGCGGGGCTCGAGGTTGCGGGGATGGAAGGTGCGGCGCTGCACACCCATCAGCATTTGTCCGTGTCCGTGGACGGGAAGCCGGTGGCGGTGCCGGCGAACATCGGCATCGACATGCAGCGGGGCGGCATGTCCGCACTGCACACCCACGACACGTCCGGCATCGTGCACGTCGAATCCGCGAAGGTGCAGCCATTCACCCTCGGACAGCTCTTCACCGAGTGGAACGTCGCCCTGCGCGACGGGCAGGTCGGCGGGTACGTCGACGGGAAGAACGGCCGGCACGTCGCCGTGTTCGTCAACGGCACCCGCACCAGCACGCCGCTGCCGGATCTGGAACTGCAGGACCAGCAGGACATCGCCATCGTCATCACCCGCGGGGTCGCCACCCCGATCGCGCCGGCTCCGTTCGATTGGTCGACGGCGTCATGAGCGCCGCTACCGTAAACGGTGAACCCCGAGGAGCGTCCATGACCGACACCACCGCGCCCGCAGCCGAGCACCACCACGGGTACATCACCGCGAAGGACGACTACCTCAAACGGTTGCGCCGCATCGAGGGGCAGGCCCGCGGCCTGCAGCGGATGGTCGACGAGGAGCAGTACTGCATCGACATCCTCACTCAGGTGTCCGCGATGACGAAGGCGCTGCAGTCCGTCGCGCTCGGTCTGCTGGATGACCACCTCGCGCATTGCGTCACCGACGCCGTCGCGGAAGGCGGCGACGCGGCCGCGGTGAAGCTCAAGGAAGCTTCCGACGCGATCGCCCGCCTCGTGCGCGCCTGAACACCCCCTGCCCACCAGACGGGGCGGTTGTTCTCTCAGCGCTCGTCCTGCACCATAGAACCCGCACCCCGACCAGCCATCAGTACGGATCCGCATGCTCACCACCGCGAACACCACGCGCCGCCGCCTGCTGCTGCAGGCCACGGCGGTGCTGGCGTTGCTGCTGCTGGTCGGGTTCACGGTCCTGATGCACAGCATGCTCGGCCACGCGACCACCGGCGGTCACGCCATGACCGCCACGTCGAGCATGACGGCCGAACACACCCACAGCGACGCCGCCGGACACGGTGCGCACACCGCCGCGCCGGCTGGCGCGGCGATGAGCGTGCTCAGTGACGCCGACTGCGATGGCGGTCTGTGCGCGCTGATGTGCTCCCTGATGGGGATGGCCTGCGCGCTGACGATCGCCCTGTTCACGTGGGCGCTGCTCGGCGCCCGGAACGGTGGGGTCCTCTACGTCCTCGCACGGCTGCTCGCCCTCGGAGACCGTGTCGCACGCCGCGTCGCCGCACCCAAGCCGCCATCACTGACGGCGCTGCAGATCATCCGTATCTGATCCATCCCCGACGGGAGTGCTCCCTTCGGGAACTCCCGCATGCCCAGAACACGGGCAGGTATTCGCCTGCCCGGACCACCTGACGCATTCCCGGGAACGGACTCATGAACACCACCATCACGCGCACCCTCGCGGCCGCCGCCGCCCTCACCATCGGCCTCACCCTCGCCGGCTGCTCCACCAACAACGCCGCGTCCTCCGACAACTCCTCCTCGTCGTCCTCGTCGGCGGCGTCGGCGCACAACGACCAGGACGTCATGTTCGCGCAGCAGATGCTGCCGCACCACAAGCAAGCCGTCGAGATGAGCGACATGCTCCTCGCCAAGGGCTCCGCCGTGGACGCTGACGTCGTCACCCTCGCCAAGCAGATCAAGGCTGAGCAGGGTCCGGAGATCACGTCCCTGACCAGCTGGCTGAAGCAGTGGGGTGAGCCCACCGAAATGTCCAGCATGTCTGGGATGGACCACTCCTCGATGTCGGGGATGATGTCCGACTCCGACATGGACGCCCTCGACAGCGCCTCCCCGGCGGACGCCGGAAAGCTGTTCCTGCAGCAGATGGTCGAGCACCACACCAGCGCCGTCGACATGGCCAAGACCGAAGTCGACAAGGGCAAGAACACCGACGCGGTCGCGATGGCGAAGTCGATCGTGTCGAGCCAGACCGAGCAGATCACCCAGATGAAGGACATGCTCAAGGCCCTCTGAGCCCCGGCGTGGGTCGCGGCGGGCTCCCCCCTTCCCGCCGCGGCCCACGACCGGTCCCACCCACTGCTCCCGCCCGTTTCGCGCTCGGGCACCCCACCTTTCGGCCTGTCGACCACCATCACTCTTGGAGCCTGTCCGTGCCCCAGCAGCACCTCCACACCCCCACTCGCCTCACACCCCTGACCCGCCGCGAAGCCCTCGCTGCCGAACGAGCCGCGCGCTCCAGCGTCCGTCGCCCGGCAATCACCAGCGCACCACGGCCGGTGGCGCGGCCGCTTCCTACCGTGACGACGCGACCTACGGCACCGGTCCGCTCATTGCGATCCCGCGTGCTGACCGTGGTCCCGATCACCGGCGCGGCTGCGGCGATGGCACTGTTCACCGCTGCCGCCGCGCTGCCCGCGCAAGCAACCACCGGTCCCGCAGTCGTCGTGCCCGGGGTCGCTCCCGTCGCCGCAGGCCAGAGCTTCACCGCGTCCGGACTGGCGCTCGCGGCCGACCGTGACGGGTACACGATCACCAAGCCAGCACCCAAGCCCGTCATCACCAGAACCGCACCCGCCCCAGGGGCAACGACGATCGGCTCCATCGCAACGAAGCAGAGCACCCCGGTGACCACGGGCGGCACGATCGTGAACACCGGAACTGGGGACATCCGCTGGCCCGTCGCCGGTGCCACCACGGTCAGCTCACCGTTCGGTCCCCGCAGCGCCCCGTGCGCAACCTGCTCGTCCATCCACCAAGGCGCCGACATCACCCCCGGCGCCGGCACACCCATCGGAGCCGTCGCCGCCGGCACCGTCCGCGTCTCGACAACGCACCCCGAGTACGGGCAGTACGTCATCATCGACCACCAGATCGACGGCCGGCTCGTCTCCACCCTCTACGCGCACATGATCTTCGGTTCCTCCCCGCTCCGACCAGGTGACACCGTCGCCGTCGGCCAGCTCGTCGGCCTCGTCGGCAACACCGGCGCCAGCACCGGCGCCCACCTCCACCTCCAAGTCATGCCCGGCGGGACCACCCCCATCGACCCCATCGCCTGGCTCACCGCAAACGCAGGACGAACACTATGACTCCTCGATTCCGCATCGCAGGTACCGATGACACCGACCAGACCGCGAAGCAGCCGCTCGCACGGCACCTGACCCGCCGTGCGGTCCTCGCGGGGGCGGCAACAGCATCTGGCGCAGCCGTCCTGGCCGCCTGCGCCCAGCAGAGCAACAACACGTTGGTGTTGCCGACCGACCCAGTGATCGCACGAACCGAGCAGCGCAGAGCATCCGACGGACGGGTGCGCAGCTACACACTTACCGCCGCCCTAACCTCAATCGACCTCGCCGGCACCACCGCGACAACCTGGGCGTACGGTTCGAACGTTCCTGGTCCGCAGCTCCGAGTGACCGCCGGCGACACGATCGACGTCGTCCTGCACAACACGCTCCCTTCGGCCACATCCATCCATTGGCACGGCCTCGCCTTGCGCAACGACATGGACGGGGTGCCGCCCGCAACGCAGACAGCCGTCCCATCCGGCTCGTCGTTCCGCTACCGCTTCAAGGTCGACCAGCCCGGCACCTACTGGCTTCACCCGCACGTGGGCCCGCAATTGGACCGGGGCCTCTACGCGCCCCTCATCGTGGACGACCCCCACGAGCCAATGCAGTACGACGACGAGTGGGTCATCGTTCTCGATGACTGGCTCGATGGCGTCACTACAACACCCGACACCGTCGTCAAAGAGCTCCAGAAGAGCGGGATGGGCGGGATGGGCGGCATGGGAGGGATGAGCGGCATGAGCGGCATGGGAGGGATGAGCGGCATGAGCGGCATGAGCGGCGATTCCGGCTCGTCGGCACCCACACGGAAGGGCAACCTGCTTTCCGGGACGAACTCCGACCTGCTCGGTGGCGACACCGGCGACGTGTACTACCCCTACTACCTCATCAACGGACACCCGAAACAGGACCCGCAGACGTTCTCCACCAAACCCGGCAAGCGCATCCGTCTCAGGATCATCAACGCCGGCGGCGACACAGCATTCAGGCTGACTGTCCAGAACCACCCACTCACCGTCACCCACACCGACGGTTACCCCGTGAAGCACCAGCTCACCGACGCAATCCTGCTGGGCATGGGTGAACGCTACGACGCCCTCGTCACCGTTCAAGACGGTGCGTTTGCCGTCATCGCCGAAGCAGTCGGGAAGAACGACCGAGCCGTCGCGGTGCTCCGCTCCAACCCGTCAGCCAGAACTCCAATCCTCTCCGACGCACAACCAGAAGGAACACGGACGCTCAACGCGCTCCAACTCCACGCAGCCAGTGACGTCAACCTTGACAGCAAGCGCGTCGACAGGACGGTCGATCTCGCCCTCACTGGAGGGATGTCCCGCTACGACTGGGGATTCAACGGGAAGCAGTTCTCCATGAGCGACCCGCTCAAAAACGCCGCCGTCGTTCGCCAGGGAGAACGCGTTGCGCTTCGCTTGCGCAACAAGACGATGATGTGGCACCCGTTCCATCTGCACGGCCACACATTCCAACTCCCGAACAGCGGGGCCCGCAAGGACACCGTCATCCTCAAGCCGATGCAGGAGATCGCTGCCCTGTTCGACGCCGACAACCCCGGCGTCTGGGCTGCCCACTGCCACAACGTCTATCACCAGGAAGCCGGCATGATGACGTTCGTCGGGTACGCAAAATAGTTCGCGACCGTCACACCTGAACACGGTTCGCATCCCTCATCCATCCACCAGGGCGGCGACATAAACCCCGGCGCCGTCCGCGTCTCGGATACGGGCAGAATGTCATCGTCGACCACCAGACAGCCCCGTGCAGCGGCCGCGATCGTCAACCGGACACCCGAGCCCTCGGGCGCCAGGCGCGGCGTCCTGCGCCGGCGGACTGTCCGGATAGGTAGTCCGAAATAGATTCCGGTGAGGATGCCCTATGTGAGACTGTCAGCATGGAAACCGGATGGGTGCTCGGCTACGCCCGCGTCTCTACGGCAGGGCAGGATCTCACCGCACAGACCGACGCGCTTCTGGCGCTCGGGGTGCCGGCTGATCGCGTGTTCACCGACAAGGGGATGACAGGCACTCGACGGGACAGGCCGGGGCTGACCTCAGTCCTGGCGGCGTGCCGTTCCGGCGACACGTTGGTGGTCACCAAGCTCGATCGGCTCGCCCGCTCCTTACGGGATGCAACGGACATCGCGGAAGAGCTGACGCGCCGCCAGGTGCGGTTGAACATCGGCGGCGCCATCTACGACCCAACCGACCCCGTCGGCCACCTGCTGTTCAACGTCCTGGGCATGGTCGCTGAGTTCGAGGCCGACCTCATCAGGGCCCGCACTCGCGAGGGCATGGCCGTGGCGAAGGCACGGGGCAAGCTCAAGGGTCGGAAGCCCAAGCTCTCCCCCGCACAGGAGCGTCACCTCGTCGCGCTACACCGTGCCGGTGACCACTCCATCGCTGAACTCGTCGAGCTGTTCGGAATCGGGCGCGCGACGGTGTACAGAGCCTTGGATCGCAACCCGACTCACGTCTCTTCGGATCTGACCTTGCCGAGAGCTGAGGGCAGCAACAACGCTGAGATAGCGTCTGGTCGTGGATAAGTTCCTCAGCAACCCCGCCGGCCGGCTATACCGATTCCTCGAGCACTGCGCACAGGAGAACGGTAACGACACTGTCCTGCAGGGTTGGCGCCGCTACCTCGAGCTTCCCGAAGGCTCGTCCGCCGTCGCGATCCTCACCGGCGTCGCCCCATTCTTCCCATTGCCGGACCTGATCGCCGAGCAGCTCATGACCATGGACGATGCCGACGAACACCTGGACGACTTCGCACCCGCGCTCGATGCTGCCCGCGAGGCGCTGTCGATCGCGGTTGAGTCGACCGTCCATATGACTCAGATGCAGCGGCGATTCAACCCGGGCCACGTTCAAGCCTTGCGGCACTGCAGTCGAGTCCTGCAGCGCCTCCCCTCCGCCGGCCTCCCGTCAGACGATCAGTTGAACGAGGTGCGAGCGAGCGCGCAAAGCCTCGTCGACGCGATCCTCGCCGCAACCGATCTTCCGGCCACCGTCCGAGAGACACTGCTCGGCTATGCGAATGCAGCGATTCGCGACGTTGACCTCTTCAAGGTGGGCGGCCTCGATGCCCTGGTGCGGGAAGCAAATCGCTTCCGTGGCCAGGTGGCGACCAGTCCTGGGTCGATGCTCCCACCCGCGAAGGAAGAAGGCGTGTGGGCGAATCTCAAGCGGTTCGCGACGGCACTGGGGATCGTCGTGGCGATTAGCCATGCACCGATCGCCATTGGTGAGGACATCGAGGCTTACAAGCAGCAGCTGCTCTCCATCACCGCACCGGCACCGGCGGTACTCGTCGCGCCGGGACCATCCTCGGCGCTTGAGGGCGATCCTTCCTAGCTATCTAGATAGATTGGTCGTCGCGCGGCAGGAGGTGTCCGTACTTCTCCTCGATCGCCAGTTCAATGGACACCCGAATGTCTTGCCTCTGTGTGATCTTCAAGTGATCCAGGAGGTCCTTGGTTCGCTCGTTGACTCGGGTTCCGAGCTGTACCGTCACCTCTCGCTTCGGGGCAGGGAGCGGCGTGCTCACCCGCGACGACGGGCCACGACGGGGTGTGGCCTCAACTGGCGACGGCAGGGGAACGTCGATGGGGTCACGCCCGAGATCAGGAGCAGGCCGGGGCACACGGCGCACGGGCAGCGTGGGCCGGTCGCGCTTCTCTTCGGTCATGCGATCACCTTGCCCAGGATCTCCGAGTACGCATCAACGACCGGCTGTCCCTTCCGAAAGTCGCCGTACCACTCGTGCGTAGCTCGAACGTCCTGGACGACCGCGCGATCGGGCACCAACGGGTACAGGACGGTGCCAAGCTCGCCGAGCTGCTCGAGTGCGTATTGCTCGATCCGGCGCTGGACGGTCATGCCACGGAAGGCGCCCACGACGATGCCGGCTTCGCGGAGCTTGTCGGTGGCTCCCAACAGCCGACGTGAGTCACGGAAGCGCTGCACGCTCGTCATGGCTCCTTCGACGCCACTGATGCCGTCCTCGTCCGGCTTCGCGGCGTAGATGACTGCGTCTGATGCATTCAAGGCGGACAACGTAAGTGGGCCGCCCTGGCGGTTGGGGCAGTCAAACACGACGAGGTCCGCAGTTGTCCCGTCGAGCGACGCCTTGAGGCGGAGCTCGGCATAGTCGGCCTGTTCGCCTTCCCTAATGGACACGCTTCGGCTCGACGGCAGGACACTGAGATTCGGGTGCCAGGGCGACGTCACTGCCATCTCGTCCATCCACCCCGTCGGCTCAGGGTCCGCGAGGATCGCGCCAACGTCGAGACCCGGCTCCTTCGGCTCGACCCCGATCCACCTGCTCGCCGCGGCGCGCGGGTCGAGATCCACCAGGGTGACCTTGCGCCCCCCGATGGCGGCAACAGTCGCAAGTGACACGGCGGTGGTGGTCTTCGACACCCCGCCGGACTCGCTGTAGACCATGATTGCTTCCATCCCACGAGTCTATCTAGATAGATGAGTAGATAGCAACTATCTAGACAGATACATAGCTATCTAGATCTGACTCAAAGAACGAGCTAGATAGCTACGCAGCCAGCTCGAGATCACGAAGGTCCTGCAACAACCCACCGCGCACGAATCGCATCGCGGCCTGATGGTCTGCGCGGCCATCACTCGAACACGGGTACAAGGGGTACGCCTCGGGGCCGCCACGCTCATCCTCAGCACGGAACAACACCGCCTGAGTCGTCGGTACCCGATCGCGACCACGTCGGCCACCCTTGCGGATCAGGTGGTCTTGCCACCATGCCCACAGATCGCGCTCGTCTCGGTACTGAAGTTCTCGCCGCTGGAGAGCTCCGTGGACTTTCCCGCCGAGCTTCTTCGCCGCTTGTGTGCGGTAGTCGAGCCGCCGTCTACGCCAACCTGCGGCTGAAACGACAACAAGGGCGTACCGGCGGAGACTTGCGAGCGCGGCGCGCGTTCGGCCCCGGGGTAGTCCTGCACGCTCAGCCACTGTGTGGACGGCGTTCTCCGTGGTGGTCAGGCTCTCGTACGTCCTGCGAGCTGTGGGGCCGAGCCCCGCGCGGGTGAACACGTCGTGTCGGCCAGCAGTGATCCGATCCTCCAGCACCTCAAGGAGTGCTGCTCTGACGTCGAAGAGCTCGGCCGGGGGGCGGGCGGTCACATCGTGAAGTGGCCCGACATGTTCGCCGGGTGTGGAAAACCGCCCGCTGAGCCGCCAGATGGCCGCGTTGGGGCCGTCCGCCTGGCGTCGTCGGGAGATCCAGCCGGCCTCGTGGAGGCGGCGGAGGGAGCGGTCGACGGTGCTCGAGGGGATGCCGGTGGCGATCGCGACGGAGCGGAGGGCTGCTGCGACGTCGCGGGAGCCGGTGCGCAAGGAGAGCCAGGCGAGGTAAGTCAGGACGGTGCTGTCGTGGAGGTCTGCCTCGGTGCGGGTCCAGCGGCCGGGGGAGGCGGTGAACGCCAGGAGCATGGCGTCGACGACGTCGACGATGCCGGTCAGCTCGGTGAGGTCGCGCTGGGCGCGTTCCTCGGGTGCGTACCGGTACAGCACGGCCCGCTCCTGCGCCTTCGCCCACTGCCGCTCGAGGCGCGCGGCAGCCTCGGCCGCGGTACGCCGTTCGCGGCCGCCGGTGGGGCGGTTGCGGGTGCGGTAGTGCTCCATGCCGGGTGCGGTCTTCGCGGCGTGCTCGACGTCGGCGAGGGTCCATCCGGACACCGCGGCCGCAAGCAGGCAGAGGTAGCCGGTGCGGGACGGGTCGCGGCCGCCGGCGACGGTGGCCATGTGCGCCTCACCCCACGCCGGCAGGGACCGATGCGCCCGGTGGCGAGCGTCGACGGGGCCGGTGGGGGAGGAGTCCGCAGGGTCGACGGTCGGTCGGAGCTCGCGGAACGCGGCCGTGACGCGGAGCAGGTCGCCTGCGGTGACGGTCGGGGTGCGGAGCACGTCGACGTCGTCCGCGCCGCCCATGACGGTTGAGGCTCCACCGCGAGCGTGCGGGGCTCCTGGCGGCCGTACGGCGCCGGTGCGGTCGTTGCAGAGCATCCCGTGGTCGAGCGTCGGCAGGACGGCGCGTGCGGCGTCGGCGAGCTGCACCATGACGGCCTTGTCAATGCCAGCGAGGGGGACCCAGACGTGGAAGCCACCGGTGGGGCTGGACCGGCACACCACGTGGGGGAGGCCGGTGTCACGGAGGATCCGGACAAGGACGCCGAGGTCCTCGGATGCCTGCTCGAACGCTTCGGGGGTCTTGGCGTCGAGGTCGAACGCGGCGAACCAGAACCGACCGTCGAGACTCGTCAGGTCCATCGCCCACGGCGTCGTTGGCGGGTTCCCGTTCACCGGGTACTTCGACGGGTAGCTGTTCGACCGGATCACACCGTCGGCCTCAGCGATCATGCGGTTCACGTACCGGCGGGGCGCGATCGCGCGCGTGAGTTCCCACGGGTTGTCCACGGTGGACACGCGGGCAGATTCGTACGTGCTGGACGCAGCAAGGTGCGTTACGATGGCGACACCTCCCCTCCTCGGAGTGGTGGTACGACGAAGGCTCCCGGCTCCAACCGGGCTTCTTCTCTCGGAACCTCACGACCTGAACTGTTTGGCGACTACCCAGGTTGTGAGACATGACTTTCGGGCCTAGCCCGGGACCCCCGCCTCGGCGGGGGTTCTGTCGTTTACGCGGCTGTGTGGGCGACCTCCGGGGTCTCGTCCAGGACAGGCAGAGCGCCGTACTCAGCGACGAGCTGTGCACGAAGCCGCTCGAGGTAGAGCGAGAAGCTCAGGTTGCCGGACGCCTTGGCGGCGTCCTGGAAGTCCTTGCCTGTGTCGGGGTGAAGGGCGATGTCGCGGATCCGCGCGGGCTCAACGCCGCGGGGAAGGCGATTGCGCTTCACACCTGCATTGGATCCGGTCATAGGCACGAGTGTGGTGTTAACCCGCGGTCTATTCGGGGACGCTGGTGCGGCGTGTCGGATTCCCGTGCTCACTGGAGCCACCCCGCGACGACCTGCACCCACCGACGACGGAACGCACGGACGAGCGTGGTCTCGCCGCGGCAGAACCGGATGAAGTAGCTCCGGCCCATCGGGGTCTTGGAGATCAGGAAGTGGAAGGCACCGGGGAAGCGGGTGAAGATGCGCAGCAGCTTCTCGCCGACGGTGATCTCGGGCACGAGCTCTGCCTGCACCTGAGCCTCGTACCGGTCGAGCGCTGCGACGTCGCCGTTGGTATGCGCGGCGGCCGCGATCCCGGCCCACTCGCCGGAGCGGAGCGCGAAGGAGATCCCTTCGCGCGTCCACGGCTCGAGGAGCCCGGCGGTCTCGCCGGCGAGGACGACGGTGCCGCGTCGGAGCGGGGAGTCGGACGCGCGCCACTGGGTCAAGTGGCCGCTGCTGCGGTCCTGCTCGGTGGGGTGCAGGTCAAGCCGCTTGATCCACGCGTCTAGGTAGGAGCGAGTCTGCTCGCCGTAGCCCTTGCGCTCGATGACGCCGACGGTGAGGGTCTTCTCCTTGGGGAACACCCATGCGTAGGTGCCGGGGCGAGGACCCCAGTCGAGGAGCACGCCGGTGGTGGCGTCTTCGGGGCGGCGGGGGACCTCGACCTCGAGGCCGAGGTCTGCACGCTCGATCCGGACGCCGACGTGGCGACCGACGCGGCCGCCGGAGCCGTCTGCGCCGATGACGACGCGGGCCAGGAGCTCGTCACCGTCGCTCAGCGTCAGCCGCGTGTGCCCGTCCTCGTCTGCGAGGGAGCGCACGTTGGCTCCGTCGCGGAACTCGGCGCCGGCCTCCTTCGCGGCGTCGACGTTCGCCTGGTCGAACCGCTCGCGGTCAACCATCGCGACGAACGGTGCACCGGTGCGGACACGGGTGACGCGGCCCATGCGGTGCGAAAAGCCCACCTCGGGCACGTCGGCCTCGATCGTGGCGAGGGCGTGCTCGTTCATGCGGTGTCGCGACTGGCCGATGATGCCGCCACCGCAGGTCTTGTACCGGGGGAAGGTCGCCTTATCGAGCAGGAGCACGCGCGCACCACCGAGAGCGGCGTAGCGTGCAGCGGTGGCTCCAGCGGGGCCCGCTCCAACGACCACGACGTCCCATACCTGATTGGCGTCTGTGTCCTGCATGAGGCACGAGCCTACCCGGGATCGGACGAGCTACGCTGGATGCGTAGCAAGAATCCGAGCACGGCGAGTCGAAGAAAGGGCAGTGCCTGTGGCAGACGAAGTCAACCGTGGCACCGCGCTCAACCTGCTCAACGAGCGAGGCGTCCCCGACGCGTTGTCCATGTTCGACCTGCGGAAGCGCCTGCAGGACCTTACGGGCCGCGACCTCGAGTACTACGTGACCCCGAACCTCGAGGGCAAGGAGATCCACGGGGTGTGGGGATCCGACCTCGAGCAGAACGTCGACATGGTGTACCTGCCGCCGGGGCCGGCGGGCGTGCAGTACTTCATCCTGCAGCACGAGCACGGACACATGTTCGTCTCGCCGCACGGCGGGAAGACGGACCTCGGCGCCGATCCGAGCGTCATCGACCTCCTCGGCTCGGCGATCCCGCTGGGACGTCGGCTGAGCTTCACCTTCCAGCACAGTGACTTTTCCGCCGACGAGGAGCGTCTCGCCGAGATGGTCGGCGCGGAACTCGCCGTCCGCGTGCTGCGCTACGAGAAGAGCCGCGGCAAGGACTTCCAGTTCGGGCGGGTGTTCGAAGGATGAACAGCGAACACGGCCTCATCACCGTCCTCAGCGTCATCACGGTCGCCGCGGTCTGGACCGCAGCGGCTGCCATGCTGTTCCCGAACGTCCGGGGCAAGAACTCGATGCTGCCGACCGGCGTCGTCTTCTGGGCCATCGGATGCAGCCTGCAAGCGCCGTGGGTGTACCGCATCGTCGACGCGCACCTCGGCGGTGAGAACCTCACGAACCTGCTGTACCGATCGGCCGTCGTCATCGCCCTCGGCTGCCTCGAGGTCATGGTCATCCGAGCGATGCGCGGCAACAAGGTCCGCCAGCTCGAGGCGGCGGTCTGGGTGTTCACCGCGCTCGTCATCGCTGCCCAGACTGCGCTGTTCTTCGCCGCCGACTGGTCGGTGTCCGACCCCTTCCTCGGGCAGTACGTGGGTGAGCCTCTGCGCGAGATCTTCTCGTCGATCTTGCCGTTCTGCGTCGGCCTCTACGGCGTGCAGGTGCTCGCCGTCGCCTTCAAGGGCCTCCCGGGCTACGGCGAGTGGACGACTCGCTGGGGCGTGGGCCTCATCGGCGTTGCCGCGATCGTCGACCTCGCCTGGACCACGTTCTGCCTGACCCTCTCAGCGCTGCGGGTGTTCTGGAACCCGCAGCTGTTCATGACCGGCACCGTCGACCCCATCTGGGAGGTCGCGGTCGTCACCGAAGCCGGCGTGACCGCCATCGGCGTCATCGTCGCCGCCGCCCGCCCGGTCCTCGTCCCGGCGTGGCGCCGGGTGCTGCTTGTGGTCTCGATTCCGATCAGCGAGCGTGCACTGCACGCGAACCCCCAGTACAGCGTCCACAAGCGCTCTGAGCGCATCGAAGCCGCGTTCAAGAGTCGCGGAGAGGTTGCGGAGCTGACACTCTGGCAACGTTGGGCTGAGCTCGAAGACAACATCAGGCTGCGACAGTTCCGGCCTCGCTGGTACGAGCGGCACCTGATCCGTCTGATGATGAGCGCTGCCAGCGCTGGGATGGCCGGGAGCATCGTCTCTCCGCTGCTCAGCACGACACCGAACACCGCACACCAACCCGACCCGACCCGAATCGAGTCAGCAGCATGAGCTACGACAAACTCACCGACGAGCAGCAGGAGCAGCGCGCCGCCCTGGCGCGCAAGCTCGACCTGCTCTGCCGCACGATCATGGCCCCCGACGGCGCGCCGGTGACGTACCCCAAGATCCGGGACTACCTCGCCGAGCGCTACATCAAGCTCTCCCGCTCCCGGTGGGAGTACATGCGCGCCGGGAACAAGTACCTCGTCGACGACAAGCTGCTGCTGTCCGCGATCGCGCAGTACTTCGAGGTCGACCCGGCGTACCTCATCGGTCCGGAGAGCGAGCTCACCGAGACGATCGACGCGGCCCTGCGCTTCACGCTCGCCGAGCGCACCAGCCCGGTGAAGCTGCATGCCGCACGGACCCTCGGACAGGACGTGTCGCCGGAGCATCTGCGCCGTCTGACGGCACTGCTCGAGGAGATCGAGGCCGAGCGAAACAAGTAAAACGCATGATGCGTAGCAATACGCAGATTGCCTAGTGCAACGCTAAGTGCGTAGTGTTACGCTACCCCCGTACAGGGCCCCCCTGTACGGGGGTAGTTGTCTTTCGTCCCTGCAGCTGGAGGGCTCACAACTTATTAAGTTGGAGGAGTCCTCATGGGCCAGCACGACAACGCGGACCACTCAGCACCAACCTCGACCGGGATGCTCTTCCGGTCACCGGAGGCCGATACTGCCGGCCCCACCGCAGCGCAGATCGGTCTGCGTGGGGCGCTCAACAAGTTCGGGCTGAAGCTGCAGCCGAGCGCTGTGGAACGGCAGGCGCGCGAGCAGGCCGCCGCCCTGAACGTGGCACGGGCGGTCATCCTGCACAGCGCGTTCACCCGCCCGGTCGGCGTCCTCATCGCCAACCCGAAGGGCACCTCGGGCAAGACGCCGACCACGCTCGGCCTCGCCTCCGCGTTTGCGGCGGTGAAGGGCAACGGCATCTGCGCGCTCGAGGTCGCCGACGACGCCGGCACCCTCGCGCTGCGCGCCGAGGGGACGCCGCAGCTTGACCTCGGCGACCTGGTGCGGGACATCGACCAGATCCGCTCGTCGGGGCAGCTCGCCGGCTACGCCGTGCAGCAGTCCTCGTTCGTCGACGTGTTCGGGTCGAGGCCGGGGGAGTCCCGGCCGGCCCTGACCGCGAACGACGTCGTGACGGTCTCGCGCGTCATCGACGAGTACTACCGGTTCCGGTTCATGGACTCGGGCAACGTGGTGACGACCGGGCCGTTCCTCGGCGCGATCGACGTCGCCGACGTGCTCGTGGTGCCGGTGATGATGGCCCGCGACTCGGGGCTTAAGGCGATCGAGATGCTCGACGGGCTGATCGCTGCTGGCGGTCATGCCGCGGAGCTCGCCCGTAACGCAGTGATCCTGCGGATGACCGATGGTCGCCCGGAGAACACCGACGACCGCGACGACGTCGTGCGCTACCTCGAGGAGCGCGGCGGCGCCCGGCAGTTCGACATCCCGTTCGACGCGCACATCGCCGAACGTCGCGACATCACGTGGGCGAAGGTGTCCAAGGGGACTCAGGACGCGTTCACGTTCGCGGCAGCCGAGATCGTCCGCGTCGTGCGCGGCGAGCAGCCCAGCACGACTCCGGCACGTCAGGAGCCTGGCGAGACCGTCTCGGCCGCACCGCTGCCGTCGGATGACGAGGATCACGACGCGGAACCCGTCGATGAGGCTCCCGCGCCGGTGTCGGCTTCCGCTGCGGTTCAGGCCCCGGTCGTGCCGGCGGTCGAGGCCGCGCCGCAGGAGGGGTGGGTGCGGTGCCCCGAGTGCGCGCACGAGACGCCGCTCGCGACGTTCTGCGCGTTCTGCCGCCACCGCCTCGACGCACCGGTCAACCTGCAGCGCTTCTACGGCCGCGCCCGTCGTGCATCCGGCTACGACGAGCCCGCGGAGGACCTCCCAGAGCAGCTGCGTACCCACCCCTCGTCTTCCTCTGAGCACAGCGACACCGGCCGCGCGTCGGCCTAACCACGAAAGGTCCCACCATGTCTCTTCTTCCCATTCCCGCGCTCATCGTGAACACCGCTGCCGTGGTCGTTGCCGCAGGTGACAACCCGTTCGACGGTGTGACGCCGAACTTCGATTGGCTCGGCGACGGCTTCAACCGGGTCTGGGTGCCCGCCCTCGGTGGCGCGCTCGGCCTGGCACTGATCGCGCTGGCGTTCTTCTTCATCCGTGCCGTGTTCGGCCTCAGGAAGGCGCTGGACGCGAAGAAGCCCAACGACGCTGAGCACGCCCGCAACACCATGCTCGGAACCGGCATCGCGATCGCCTGCGTGATCCTCACCCCGACGCTCTTCCTCGCGATCACGACCGCTGCTCAGCGAGGCGCTTAATGAGTGCCCCCGAGCAGCGTGATCGTGCCGTCCAGCCGAAGAAGCGGATCAGCGTCACCAAGCTGGTCCTGATCGTCATCGCCGCGTTGATCGTCGCGTCCCTGGTGCTGCTGGTCGTCGTGGCGGTCATCCCCCGTCAGAGCACCCCGCCGGCTGCCTCGTCGACCTCGGCTGCAGCGGAGGCAACGCCCGGGTCGGCACCGACGATCGACAGCCTCGGCGACTCAGAGCGGCGCACCGTGTCCGGCTGCGTCGCAGGGGCTGGGATCACCGGTGAGGACCTGCTGCAACTGCGCCGCACGAAGGATTTCACCGTGGAGGGCGCTGCCGAGTTCCTCGGCGGGTTCTTGCAGGTGACCTCCGCGGCGGATCCGGAGTGGCGGTCTGGCATCGACCAGGTGGTGAACATCGCCACGACCGGCACCGCTCACGACCTGCTGAAGACGCAGGTTCAGGAGGGCACTCCGTACGCCGACGCGCAGAAGCACACCGCTGACCTGTCGAAGGGTGCGTTCAAGGTCGTGAAGCTCACCTCGCACACGGTGACGATCGACATCGCCGCTGCGACGACGACGGACGGCAAGCCCGATGTGCGCGACGGGAAGGTCAACTACACCGGCGGGGAGTTCGTCCTCGCCGCGACCGATGGCGGATGGGTGGTGTCCGGGGCGTCCGGTGACGGCGACTGGCGCGTCAACGCGACCCAGTCCGGCACCACCTTCAAGGAGGGCTGCTGATGGCTTGGTGGCAGGACGCAGGATCCGCGGTCGCCAACGGACTGTCGGGGATCGTCTCGGGCATCGTCGGGTCGACGGCGAAGACGGCTACCGACGTCGTCAAGGCGGTCGACTTCGTCAAGGACCCCGCCGGGTACATCACCTCGCTGCTGCAGCAGGCGGTCTACACGACGTCGACAAAGCTCATCCCGCCGATGATCGACGCGCTGCACCCCGACTACACGGCGCAGTGGTGGATCGACTCGTACCGGGTGTCGTTCGGGATGGCGTTCCTGCTGGCGGCGGTGCTGCTGGTGGTGTCGTTCGTGCAGACCCAGAAGGGCAAGAACTCCGGGAAAGAGCTCGCCGAATCGCTGTTCGTCGCGCTACCCGGGTTCGTCATCGCCGGGGCGTTCGGGCCGCTGGTCGGGCAGCTCATCGGGAAGGTGTTCGTCCAGCTCGAGGACTCGATCGCCACATGGGCGGTCGGGTCGTCCACGAAGGACTACTTCAAACACCTCGGCGACGCCGCGGCGTCCAAGGACGCCCAAGAGCTCTGGGGGACCGCGTTGATCTCGCAGATCACCCTCGAGGCGCTGCTGATCGGGATGATCGTCGTCGTCTTCGTGCTGCTGATCCAGCTCGCGACGATGTACCTCACCGGCGCCCTGATGGCGCTGTTCCTGGCCTGGCTGGTGAACCCAAAGACGCGGCACCTGGCGAAGATCGGTCCGACGGTGTGGCTCGCGCTCTGCTTCTCACATGCGTTGCTGATCCTGCTGGTCGGGATCGTCTTCCGTGCGGTCGGCGGGCTGCAGATGAAGGCCGTGGAAGGCGACGCAGGGGACTTCGCGACGTTCGTCAACCTCGCGCTGCCGGCGGTGTTGATCTGCATGATCATCTTCGCCCCGATGGCGCTGCTGAAGATCGCATCACCGGCGTCCGCACCGCTTGGCGGCGGCGGTCAGGCCCGCGACGGCGGGCTGAACAGTCCCAACAGTGCGCCGCAGATCCCCACCGGCAACGGCGGCCGCGGAGGGTCCTCCGGGCCGCAGAACCCGAACCAGGCCGCCGGCAACGGCAACCAGTCGGGATCTGGGTGGACGCCGTCCACGCAACCGGTGCAGTCCGGTGGTGGCGGAGGAGGTTCGACGACGATCAACGCGTCGAACACCGGAACCACCGGCAGCGCCGCGAACCAGGCGGCGCAGGCCGGCGGTCGGAAGAGCGCCCAGGCCGCTGCCCAGCAGGGCGCCACGTCCGCAGCGAGCAAGACCGCGACCGCTGGCACTGCAGCGTCCGGCGTCGGCGCTCCTGTCGCGGTCGCCGCTGTCCTCGCCAACGCCGCGCTGAAGGCCGCGGCCACCGCGGTGCGTGCAGGCCACCAGGCCGCTGAACAGGCCGGCGACGCCGGCACCCACGACTGAGCCGGACCTGGAAGGAACGACGCTCATGCGCACATCACTCATCGGTGGGGATCTGGCCCACCGTGGACTCTTCGGCGGACGGATCTCGAAGGTCCGCATCTGGACGCTGTCGATCGCGCTCGTCGTCGGGTTCGTCGCGGCCGCGATCTGGCAGATCGTCGGCCTCGTCGTGCTGGTGGTGCTGCCGCTGATCGGCTGGTTCGTCACGATCGACACCGCCAATAACACCGTCCTCACGCGGCAGATCGACCGGCGATCGTTCCGGAACCGGGACAAGCGCGGTCTGACCACCTTCGTCCCGTACGACAAGGACGGGTGGGACGCCCTGACCGACGCATGGGCGAACGCCGACGGCCGCGCTGCCCGGAAGGAGGCGGAGCGGCAGATGCACGCGATGCGCCTCACGCCCGACGGCGTCGAGGGCATGCTCTGGCTTCGCGAGCGGAATCGCACCCCCGGGATCCAGTGGCACCGACCGTCGTTCGGGCAGGAGTACCTCGCCGTGGTGTTCAGCACCACCGGGCAGGTGGAGGGCATCGAGTCGGACGCGGTGTTCGACGCGTCCGCCGCCGGGTACGAGCAGGTTCTCGCGCAGTTCGGCGACGCACTCACCCTGCCGAACCGTGTGCAGACGATCTCCCGCATCCTGCCCTCGGACCCGGCCCCGCACGAGGCGTGGCTGGCTGAGAACGGCGACGACACGATCCCCGACAAGATCCACGAGTCCTACCGCGAGGTCGTCGACGACATCTCCGCAGCGCAGCTGGTCAACCGTCCGATGTTCGTCGTCTGCTGGCCCGTCACCGACCGATTCGTCGCCCGCGCGGAGCGTGCTGGCGAGGGCATCGACGGCTGGCTGACGGTGATGGACCGGGAGATCCGCTCAGTGCAGGCAGCGTTCGAGGCGGCCCGGTTCCGGAACGTCCGACCGTTGACCGCCCGACAGACGGCCGCCGTGCTCCGGCACCTGCAGCACCCCGGCTTCCCGATGGACCAGGCCGGCGACATCACCCCCGACCGGGCATGGCTGCCCTCGCAAGAGGACTGGTCGTACATGACGTACGTCGGCGCACCTGACGGGCGGCTCTCGCAGTCCCTGTCGCGCACCTGCCGGGTCACCGCGAAGGACGTGAAGATCTCGCATCGCACGTCCCTGTGGATGGCGCCGATGCTTGGTGAGATGCGGCACCAGGTCGTCCGCACGATCAGCTTCCACCTCGAGCTAACCCCGCAGGACCACGCGCTGTTCCTCGCGGAGAAGGACCGGGTGTCCGACATTGCCGACGCGAACCGGCGGGCTCGCGGCGGCGGCATCGAGGACGCAACGCTGAACGTCGAGCAGGAGGCGGCGAAGCGTCGCATCGCCGACCTCACACCCGGCACCGGGCACACCGGCGCGAACTGGGTCGGCTACATCACCGTCACCGCCGGCAGCAAGCGGGAGCTCTCCGATGCCGTCGAAGAGATCACGGCCGCTGCATCGAACGCCGGCATCAGCAAGCTCACCTGGCTGGACCCCCACCAGCAGACCGCCGCCGCCTACACGTGGCCGGTCGGCCGAGGGATCGCCCCGACGAACGGATCGATCGGCACACGCGTCGAGAAGCTCGCAGCGGGCAAGGAAGCGAAGGAATCGCTGTGACCGGCCTCGACTGGACGATGTTCGTCAGCGTGCAGGCGTTGCTGATCGTCGGGATCGGTTACATCGCAGTCGGCTGGCGGACCCGGAACCGCCGCCGCGCTCGGACCGGCATCGTCCTCGCCGTCGCCGCGATCGCCGCCCTGGTGGTGGGCGGCATCATCGGCCCCGTCGCCGGCCTCTTGCTCGTCGCCGTGGCGGTCCTGTCGGTGTGGTCGGTGACGCGGCGGCTCCGGACCATCGACCAGCAGGCAGCAGCACAGCAGGCCGACGCATGACCGGCCGCGACGACATCTACGCAACCGTCACCACGATCCTCCCCGCCGGTGAAGACGAGCAGCTCCGCTCGCGAGTGCTCGACCTCAACCTCTGGGCGAAGGAGGGGTGGCGGCTCCGCGACAGCATCCACATCCCACTCGGCGACGTGATCGAAGTGCACGACACCCTCGAACGAACAGGACCCACCCGATGAGCACCACGACGAACACCGAGCCCGAGACGACCGATGAGCCGTTCGAAGGGACCCGTCGCTCCCGGCGTGCTGGCGCACTGTCCGCGAAGCAGCGGATGAAGCGCACCCTCCGCTCCGTGCCCGAACCCGTCGAGGATGTCACCGATGAGCTCGCGCCAGGCCGCGACGCGAACGGCTTCCCGGTGGCGGCAGAGGGCGGCTACCAGCCGAAGCGGCGGAAGCTGCTGACCCGGATCGGGTACTACGGACCCGTCGTCGCAGGCGCACCGTCGACGACTCGGCAGGTGGAGATCCTCAACCCGGCTCCGATCGCGTCACCGATGGAGTTCCAAGGGCTGCTGTCGGGGATCGAGACGCTGTCGTCGACGCCGGCGACGAACGACCAGTTCGCGGCCTTCCGCGCGGGGAAGGTCACCTCCGCGAACGTCTGCACGATCGGTGACGTCGGGGTGGGTAAGTCGACGCTGATGAAGTGCGACTACGTGCTCCGGCCCCTGGTGCTGAAGGGGCGGCGGGTCGTCGTCATCGACATCAAGCCGTTCACCGGCGACTCGAAGTTCGGCGAGTACACCCCGGTCGCGGCCGCGATCGGGGTCGACCCGATCCGGTTCATCATCGCCGACACCACGACGTCGGCGGCGCGCGAAGGGGTGACGCTGAACCTCCTCGACCCGCGGCTGCTGCAGACGCAGCTCGTGCCGGGCCCGACCGGCATGGTCCAAATGGTGCAGCAGGCCGCCGCGGTCCTCAACGACAACGTCGAGCTGGACCGATTCGAGAAGAAGGCCATCCGCGTCGCCGTCCTGCACGCTCTGCAGGCGGCGAAGGACAAGGGCCGCGCCGCGAACATCCTCGACGTGCTCGAGTACCTCGGCGACATGGACGTCCCCGAGTACAGGGGTCTGAGCTCGGCGGTCAAGGATCACCAGGAGCTCGCCGGCTACGGCGCGCGGATCCTCCTCGAGCGGATCCCGGAAGAGATGCCGGGCCTGTTCGACGGGGACACCTCCTCGAACGTGGCGCTGGACAAGAAGGCGACGTTCTTCGACTTCAGCCAGCTGCCCGAGGACGGCCCTGCCCGATCCATCGGCATGATGCTCGCGAACGCGTGGACGATCGGCGCGATCCGGACGTCGAAGGAGTCGCAGCAGACGAACTTCTGCGTCGACGAGGGCTGGTTCCTCGTCGGCGGCCCGATGGGTGCTGTGATCCGGTCCAACTCGAAGCTGTCCCGTGCGCTGGGGCTCTCGAACGTGGTGAACATCCACCACGTCGCCGACATCCCCGCCGACGACCCCGCGATCTCGTTCATCAAGGAAGCCGGGACGCTGCACCTGTTCCGGCAGGCACGCTCCGACGACGCCGAACAGGCGACGTCGATCGCGGGCCTGCGCACCGGGGCCTCGGAGTACCTGATGACCCTGCCGCAGGGGCACCACTTCAAGAAGGTCGGCATCGACGCCGAGACCCGCGTCTCGCACATCCGCTCGAGCTTGGAGAAGAAGATCACCGAGACCAACTACGCGATGGGCGTGGTCGCGGAGCAGCAGTCCAAGGAGCAGGGGCTGGTGGCCGCATGAGCGCCCGGCAGGAGCGCGGCGTCCCCGTGTGGGTCGCGGTCGGTGTCGCGGTCGCAATCGTCGCGGTTGTCGTCGCCGGCGGCCTGGTGGCGTACTTCGCGCTGCTCGGTCCGGCTCCGGTCAGCGCCCCGGCGCCGACCGCAGTCCCGTCCGCCTCGGCATCAGCGACGTCGACGCCGACGCAGGCGGCGCCGACGGACTCTCCGACGTCCACAGCAGTCGGCTTCGTCACCGCGTTCACCGACCACACCGTGCCGGATGACGTGTGGGAGCAGCAGTACAGCAGCTACCTGACAGAGCGGGCGAAAACAGCGCACGAGGGCACGAACCGCGACCGGGTGCCCGGCACCCGCGTCACCGGGCCCGCGGACGTCACCGCTGGCGTGTCCGCAACGCCGATCCCGGGAGCCGCCGACGATGACGGCGACCAGGACCCCGTCCCCGCGATCGTCACCGTCCCTACCGATGCGGGCACGTACACGGTCAACCTGCAGCAGCAGGACGGCCGTTGGCTGGTCGTTTCGGCGCAGCTGCCAGGGAGCGACCAGTGAAGGGCGGCATCGTCGCAGCGATCGCGGTGATCCTCGCTCCGATCGTCGTCATCGTCGGCGGGATCTACTTCGCCGTCGCGGCGTCCTCCGGGACCCCGGCCGCGGCGGCCGTGTGCGGCGCCGGTGCCAGCGCCACCGGGGCCGTCAGCGATGACATCCCGGACAAGGTCGGACAGTGGGGACACGACCAGCTCGGTGTCGCGGCGAAGCTGATCGCCGTAGCGAACGAGATGAAGGTCAACGACCAGGCGACCACCATCCTCGTAATGACAGCGATGGGTGAGTCCTCCCTGTCGAACCCGAACCACGGCGACGCGGTCGACAACACCACGATCGGCGTGCTGCAGCAGGGCAGCTCGTACGGGCCCCGGGACCAACGCCTCGACATCCCAACCGCGGCGAAGGCGTTCCTGACGCGGCTGCTCAAGGTCGACGGGTGGGAGTCGATGGAGCCAACCCTCGCCGCCCACAAGGTGCAGGGCAACGCCGACCCGTACCACTACGCGCCGTTCTTCTCGCAGGCGCAGCAGGTCATCAAGGCCCTCACCGGCAAGGCCGTCACGTCCGGCTGCGACGTCTCCGGCGATCAGAAGGAGCTCGCGGCCACACTCGCCGACGCGTGGAAGAACGGCACCTTCACCGACACGTACCACCCGCAGATGGTTGAGCAGGAGATCCTCCCGATCGTCGACGGGACGATCAAGCCCGGATGCCAGGTCGACACCCGCATCCTGCAGATCCTCGTCGCAGCGTTGAACAAGTACGGGTCCGTCCAGATCAGCGACATGAACCGCCCTTGCGTCGGTATCGGCACGAACTGCCCCGGTTCCCTGCACTGCAAGAACCCCGCGGTGGCGGTGGACTTCAACGCCGTCGGCGGGAAGGTGCTGCTGGGTTCCGGCCCGGCGGACATCGAGTTCCTGCAGTGGCTCAACACGATCCTTCCCAAGGGCTCGCAGGCCGGGCAGGTGCAGTGCCGCCCGAACACGCCGCTGTCGAACATCCGCCAGTTCGAGGACGGCTGCTCGCACCAGCACATCGACCTCGGCGGCACGACCGACGCGCTCGCCCTTCCCGCCAGCAAGGAGAAGTGACCCGATGACATCAACCAGCGATCGGGTCTCGGATCCCATCGACCAGGTTCGCCGAGCTGTCGAGGCGTACCGGCAGTCCCGACAAGCCCGTGACGACGCGATCGCGGACGCGGCGATCGCGCTCGGCCGCGAGGCCGCCGCAGAAGCGTCGGGCCTGTCGCTGTCCCGCATCCAGCAGCTCGTCAGCGACCGCACCCGCACTACCAACGCAACGAGGAGGTCCGCATGAGCACTCGATCACGCGGAGGGCTCGCTCGAGCGGCCGGCTGGGCGCTGATCGGGACGGCGACGATCGCCGTCATCGTCGCCGCCGCGGCGTCCGGCCATCCCATCAACGTCAACCCCATCTGAGATCAGCAAGCGGAGGAAGAACATGCCTGTCAAGACGATCTGGCCCGTGCAGTACACGTGTGGCCACACCGAGAACCGCGACCTGTCCGACAAGCCCGCCGGGAAGCGGGCCGCGTCCGCGAAGTGGTTCGGCGAGCACCTGGTGTGCGGTCGATGCTTCAAGAAGCAGAACGGTTCCGGAGAGAGCGACGCCGAGCGGGATGCTCGGCACGCGAAGGAAGCTGAGCAGATCCGCGAGGACGCGGAGCGTGACGGTCTGCCGGTCGACCTTGTCGGCACGGAGAAGCAGGTGCCGTGGGCCCTGCGGATCCGTGCGGAGCTGATCCGCGGCGCGTACGAGGTGCTCGTCGAGAGCGGCGAGCTCAGCGACGCGGAGTTCGAGGAGCAGGTGCTCGTCACCGCCCGCCCCCTCGACCGGGCCCGCTGGTGGATCGACAACAAGGACGCCGCCGCCGCGGACCTCCCCGAGCTGCTCGCTGACCCGGGCACCATCGACGCCGGCGCATCCACGGAGAACGTCGCATGAGCATTGCAGACGGTCAAAACATCGACCCCGCGCTCCGGACCGCCTACGCCGGAGTGGCCGGCGCCGGCGAGGGTGCCGAGCGTGCCGGTCGCCGCGTCACCGCTGCGCTCGACCCGATGCGGATCGCCGCGCAGATCCAGCACGGGTCCCGCTCTTCGCTGTGGGACGAGTCGGCGTGGCCGGAGCCGGGGGAGCCGCTGCCGCGGTTCGTCGAGGTCGGCCTCGGCCGACCGGTAGTGGAGACGATGGAGTCGCGGCGCTTCGTCGACGTGCTCGCCGGCGAGATCGCCGACGCCCGCGCCGTCGGCGAAGAAGAGCCTCCGGTGACGGCGGAAGACCGCGCAGCGGCGCTTCGCACCGCGCCGGAGGTATGGGATGCCCTGGTGAGCCGCGGCGAGCAGCTCCCGCCCGAGCCGGAGTGGTGGCGTACCGAGCGCACGGATCTGCGGGCGGAGATCCCGACGCTGCAGGCGCGGATGGAACAGGCGTACCTCGACGGGTACGACGACCGGATCCGGACCGGACTCGCGTACGACGACGCCGACGAGGCGGGCAAAGAGCAGGTCGGCGGCCAGGTTCTCACCGCGAAGGTGCTGGCCTACGACGAGCTCGGTCGCCTCTCCCGCACACTCGACGCGGAGCTTCCCGGCGAGGAGGTGGCCTTCGTCCCGGGTGCTGCGGATGAGCCGCTGACCCCGGCGGCGGAGGCGGCGCTCGAGCGCAGCGCGCACCTCGCCGGCCGGTGGGCGGCGCTCGACACCGGTGCGGACGACCTGATCGCGGACATCGACCGACGCACGCGCGAGCTCACGCACGCCCCGTCCGTGCACGCCGGGGATCCGCGTGACGCGCTGTTCAACTACCTGGACCCCGACGCGCGTCGCGCCGAGCGGGCGTTGCCGCAGATCGAACGCGACAACACGGTCCGGTCCGCTCAGGCGCTGACCACGTCGACGTCGAGCCGTGACCGGAGCGGCCTGTTCGAGCGACTTCGGGAACGCCGCGACGAGCGGCGAGCACAGACGGCGTCGCTGGCGGAGCCCGGGCGACAGCCCGTCGCGCCGCAGCAGACGCAGAGCATCAAGTGACGGGGAGCAGACCATGACCGATACGACAACCGGCGGGCGGTTCCGAAACGAGTGGCCGCTGTGGGTGGCGGGCGCACTCCTCGTGGTCGCAGCGCAAGCGGCGCTTGCGACCACCGCGACGGGGATCGGCCCGTTCGACGTGATCCTCAGCGTGATGGTGCTGATCCGGCTGGTGTTCCAGTCGGGCACGCCGACCGGCGTCACACTGCCCTCCGGCGGCGAGTTCATCGCGTGGTGGATCGGGTACGCACTGATCGGTGCGGTCCTGTGGGTCGGGGTGTGGCTGGTAGCGCGCAAGCTATTCGGGGCGAAGCAGCGGGACGGCCTCAGCACGGGTCGTGCGATCACCAAGCGCGTCGGCACCGGGAAGCTTCTGGCGGGGATGACACCGTTCGCGTACCTCGGACGGACCCCGATCGTCGCGCGGGCCGAGGACACGGCTCTCGTCATCGCTGCACCGCGGATGGGCAAGACGGCCCGCATCGCGATCAAGCGGATCACGGACGCACCGGCAGCGTGCGTGGTCACGGGCACGAAGCCGGATGTGCTCCGCACGACGGCGAAGATCCGAGCGGACAAGGGCACCGTGCACGTGTTCGACCCGGAGGGGGTATCGATGTGGCCCGACACGACGTCGTGGGACATCGTCGCGGGGTGCCAGGACGAGGAGGAGGCCGTCGCCAGAGCGAAGGCGATCGTCAACGCTCGCCCGATGAAGGGCGGCGGGAACAGCGAGTTCTTCACCGAGGCTGCAGACACCGTGCTCCGCTGCCTGCTGCACGCGGCGGCGCTCGGTGGTCGGAACATGCGCGACGTCCTCGCGTGGACGCGTGACTTCAGTGACGACACCCCGTACGAAATCCTCTCGACCCACCCGGGTGCGATGCCCGGCTGGGTCGACGACCTCCGCAAGTTCTGCCGCGCGAAGGCTGAGGAGACCGTCGCCAGCACCGACATGACGCTCGGACTCGCCCTGAAGGCGTTCGGGACCCGGTCGGTGCTCGATGCGGTCTGCCCGCGTCGCGGGGCGCTGACGTTCGACCCGGCCGGGTTCTGGTCGACCAGCGACACGATCTACCTGCTGACCCAGTCCGGGGAGACGTCGATCTGCGCGCCGGTCATCACCGCACTCGTGGCGTCGATCGAGCGAGCTGCCCGAAAGCAGTCGACACGGACCGTGGAGGGTCGCTTGGACCCCCCGATGACGCTCGTCCTGGACGAGGTCGCGAACGTCGCGCCCATCCCGTCGCTGCCGTCCCTGATGACCGACGGTGGCGGCCGCGGGATCCTGCCGTGGGTGATCGCGCAGACCCGCGACCAGCTGCGCCAGCGGTGGGGCAAGGAGGGTGCCGGGACGATCATCGAATCCGCGACCGCGCTGATCGTGCTCGGCGGCAGCAAGGATGCCGACTTCGCCGAGGACATGTCCCGGCTGATCGGTGACCGTCTCGTGGAGCGGCAGTCCTCGACCAGGTCCGGCAGCGGCCTGTCGGACACGACGTCGTGGACGAACGAACGGATCATGCCCGGTTCGGAGATCCGGAAGATCCCTGAGGGCCAAGGGCTGCTGCTGTACCGGGAGCTCGCCGCTGCCGTGGTGAAGCTGCCCGGCTGGTGGGAGACCGACGCGAGGAAGGCATGCGAGGCCTCCAACCAGTGGACGCTCCAGCGAGAGGGTCTGCTCCCGTCGCCGGTGGAGACGGCCGCATGAAGCCGGCGGAGGAACGGCTCGACGACCTCGAGGAGAAGGTCGAGTTCCTCGGCGAGCTGCTCGAAGGGCAGCCGGACGGCCCGTGGACCTGGCGGACGCTCCGTGGGGCGAACCGCTCCGACCTGTGGGCGGAGCTACACGAGTTCGTCGGGTGGCTGCAGGAGCGGTACCTGCGCTACCTCGGCAGCGAGGTCTACCCACTGCCGCCGACGTGGTTCGAGAGCCCGGTCGCCGTGGAACTGCTCACCGCGCTGATGGTCGCGCACCGTGCGGCGTACAGCGCGGCGCAGGTGGAACCGTCGTTCGCGCTCGTCGAGTGGCACGAACGGTGCCTGTTCCCGACGCTCGGGCGGCTGCGCGACGTGAAGGTGTTCCACAACAACGCGGTCCGAACCCCCTCGCGCACCGTCGGGACGGACGATGCGGCGTTCGCGACGTTCCTCGAGGCCGACCTTCGCGAGCGCGATGCGGACGACGATGAGGAGGCACCGTCGCTCGAGGCGGTGTGACGGAGTTGACTGAGCGGGCAGAACGAGGCGTCGTCCCAACGTCCGATGAACGGTGACTCCTGTGGGTCGCATGCGAGGCCAGTGTCGGAGGGCTTAAATCGGCAAGCGCTTCGTTGATGAAGGGTCTCGCTCCAGCGGCAACCCAGCTACCTCCGCTGCGCTTCGGGGCAAGTCGCTATGGTCATCGCACCCGGCATTGACCAGGCCTCGAACAGACATCAGGCGGCATCGTAAGGGGTATCTGAGGCGGCGAGCCATCCTGGAATGGATCGGCGAGCCGCCGTGATAAATCGGCTATGGTCATCGCATGACTACAGCGACCCGCCCAAGCTTCGGGGCACCATCCGCTCCGACAGGGCGGCCGCCTCGGAGCGAACTGCTCATCCCCATGCTCGAAGGCACCAACCGAGGATTCGTCCCGATCCGCCGTGACTTCCTCCAGCGTCCGCGCGGAACGGAAGGTTCGCGCGGCGCTGCCCTGGCGCTCCTGGCCCGCGACAGCTCTGCTCTTGACGCCTACCTCCTCATCCACGCCCTGGCTTCCAGCAGTGAGCCCTACGTTGCCGGCTACCCCGCCGCAACCTGGGTTCAGTTGATCCGTCTCGATGAGACAGCGACGTTCGACGCAGCGAAGTCTCGATGGTCGAAGGTCGTCGGGAAGCTCCAGAAGCTCGGGCTCATCGACCGGGAGCGGCGGGGCAACGACATGTGGTACCGGCTCCTCCACGAGTCCGGTGACGGGACCGAGTACACCCGCCCCAAGAAGACCGCGCAAGGCAACTGGCTGCGCCTGCCGTATTCATACTGGCTGAAGGGGTATGACTCCGACCTCAGCCATCCCGAAAAGGTCATGCTGCTCATTGCGCTCGATCAGCAGAAAGAGTTCATTCTCCCCTTCAACCAGTCCGCCAACTGGTACGGAGTCTCTGAAGCAACCGCGCGGCGAGGGCTGCGCGGACTGGAAGCACGCGATCTGCTGTCCTCAACGTCGACGTTCGTCCCGTCTCCCCGATCACCCACGGGCTGGGCAGAGCAGTTCCGCTATACGTTGCTGGGCCCGTTCGCGCGAGCTGCCGTCGAGAAGGCGGCGTCGACGCGGGGGAGGGTCTTGTTCGAACCTGAGGATGCGTCGTGACCATGCTGTTCGTCGACGAGACGAAAGCCAAGGGCTACACGATGGTCGCCGCCGTTGTCGTTCCCGGCGACGCGAACGGGCTGCGAAAGGAGATGCGGGGCCTCGTGCTCAAGGGCCAGCGTCGCATCCACTTCACCAGTGAAAGCGATTCCCGTCGGCGGCTCATCCTGTCAAGGCTCGTCGAGCTCGAGGTCCGGGCCCACATCGTTCAATCCACCGCGAACAAGCAGGCGGAGGGCCGCGAAGAGTGTCTTATGCAGTTGCTCGACCTAGCCGCAGAGAACGATTACACCCGTCTCGTTCTCGAGCGAGACGCATCGATCGAGCAGGCAGATCGACGCATCCTCTACCGCGAAGTGAGCAGCAGGGGGCTTCGGGACAGCCTGGTGTACGACCACATGGGGTCGCACGACGAGCCGCTGCTGTGGATCGCAGACGCCATCGCATGGAGCCACGCGAAAGGTGGTGACTGGCGGAGACGCGTCGAGCCGATGCTGTTCGCCGACGTGCCTGCGGGTTAATGCGCGAAGCTCGGCTCACCGACCGTCCGGAAGGCTGCCGAGCTCACTTCACGCCGCTACTGCAACGTGCACCCGCAGTCTATGCACGTTCCCCAGATCTCGTCTATTGAGTTGCCGTCTCAGACACCCCTGTGCGAGCACCGTGTGATGCCAGTTCGAACCCCGTGACCCGCGGTCGGCCAGGTGTGGCCGGGGCTGCGATGTCCTTCGCGTCAGCGGAATCGCATCCGCGTGACATTCGATGCGGGCCGAACGTCGTCACGGACGCTCACTGCGTCCTCACCTAGCCAGCGCCGAAGCCGTGAAGGCTCAATGCCGAGATCGTGTGACGCTCGCGCGACTGTCCCAGCCGGATACACCTTCGCCATTGCCTGCCGGAGCAGCATCGGCTTCTCAGGGGTGACGTCGACTGGCTCGCGCTCTCGCCACCCGCGCGAGGCGATCTGGATCTGAAGCGTTCGCGCTCGGGCATCGGTGATTGCTCCGAGGCGGTTCGCGTAGTACACGATGGCGCCCACGGACATGCCGAACTCCGACTTGAGTTCCAGCAGCTGCTTGAGCGTGCTCGACTCGCTCACTCGTGTTGTCAGGACCGAAGGAGGCATCAACAGTGCACGGCCGAGCGCGAATGCGGCTTGCTCCTGCGGGCTCCTGGTCGAACAACTCACCGTGGGAGCGTCTCGGTCGAGGATCAGGTGTCCGAGCTCGTGAGCGATCGTGAGACGTTGCACATCCCCTCGTCCAATCGAAAGCGTGGCGACGAGTGGTCGTCGGTTGTGCTTGAAAGGGATGGTGATGCCCGAAACATCGCCGCGAGACTCGTCTTCATGGTCGGCCTCGAGGTCTGATACGACTCCGATCCCCAACCGCTCCAAGAGCCTTGTGACGTTCCGAACCGGCTGCTCTCCGGCCAATCCGACTTCAGCTCGAACGGCCGCCGCCGCCCCCGCGGGGTCGTCGAACCGCCCTCCGAAGTCGCTCACAAACTCGTGGTAGCCGGAAGCCTCGCTGACGTGTGCAAATGCTCGTGACGCCTCTTGGTAGAGCGCAGTTACGCGATCGCGCTCCGGAGCGCGCATCGCAGCCTTACGACGGAAGGCCACTGGTCCCGCTGTCGCGACGGATGGTGGTACCTGGAAGAAGCGCAGAGGCTCGGAGAACGCTTCACTCGCGACGGTGGCTAGCTCGGCAGATAGTGGAGTGTCACCACGTTCCAATCGCGACAGTTGGGACTGAGTGACGCCAATGCGTTCCCCGAGCTGTCGCTGGGTCAGGCCGTGAATGTGTCGGAGAGTTTCGAGTCGGGCACCGTTGAAGGTGTCAGACGTCACCGCGGGCCTCCTCATCATCGATGTCGGCGAAGAAGTCGATGTACTCCTCCGCGGTGTCGAAGGTTGCGTTCCCGACGTCGTCAAACTCACGGATCATGTCAACGAGGAAGTCGCACGCGACCTTCCCCTTGTACCTCCCCGCCTCGAGCGGGTGCACGATGCGCAGCGCCGGTTCGTCAGCGCGGGTGTCCATGAGCAGCAAGAGCTGCCGGTGGGACATGCCCTCGTGGCCGAAGAACGACAGCTGCGCCCACTGGGTGCGGCGTGCACGGTTCCGGCCTGCGTGCGGGACGCCGTTTGTCGTCACACGGCTCTCCGAGAGCAGACGGAGGGTGGTGCCGAGATCCCGGTTTGTCAGGAAGGTCTGCCCCGTCGATCGGGTGTTCCCCGTCACGGCCCAGCCTTCGGGTAGGTCTTCGCGTTCGAGAGCGTCCCTGAGGACCGCGCGAGTGTGGAACGCGTGAGCGTGCGGAAACCGTTCGCGCGAGAACGGTAGCCCGGCGGCGGACGCAATAGCCCCGTCCAGGTGCTCGAAGAGCGCCGGACTGAGTTTTGCAGCCTCGCGCTTGATCAGCTGTCGCGTGAGATCGTCCATGGGTCGCTCCGAGGTTTCATTCGGTCGGGTTTTATGCACTCTAGCAGTGATCTGCTTACGATGCGTCAAGATGTAACACCCACAGGACGTGGTCCGCAGCGAAGGGGTCACCTCGAGGGGGCTCGCCGACGGTGCCATCGCTTGCCGCTTGGCCGCGCTCGATGACTGGCGCAGCGCCGAGCTCGCATAGCGATCGGCTCGGAGTGACTAGTTCAGGGGAGACAAATCTGACATAAGGCGGCGTATCGGCGGCTTCAGCTAGGGCGTCCCTACTCGAGGGCGCGATCCGTGCTGTTTGGAGGCCGCCAGGGAGTGACCTCATCCACTCGGACCGCTGGCCCGAGTCGACCAAGCTCGAGCATCTTGGGACTTGCGGAAGCTAGCGGGTCATGTAACGATACACACGTCCTGTAACGATATAGGACCACATCAACGACGATGGAGGTTCCATGGCTGACCCGAGCCACCAGTACTTCGCGGATCCGGCACTCGTCGCGTTCGCTGGGAAGTACTACATCTACCCGACCACTGACGGCTCGCCCGACTGGTCCTCGACGGAGTTCCGCGTGCTCTCTTCGAACGACCTGCGTTCATGGCGTGACGAAGGCACCGTCCTGCGCCTCGGGACGGATGTACCGTGGGCGGATCGCTTCGCCTGGGCGCCGGCCGCGGCGGAGAAGAACGGCGTGCACTACCTCTATTTCACGGCCGACGACAACATCGGTGTCGCGTACGGCGCAAGCCCGACTGGTCCGTTCATCGACTCCGGCCAGCCGATCGTCGCTCGCGACGCCCATGCCGGGCGGGCCATCGACCCGTCCGTGTTCACCGACGACGATGGCACCAGTTACCTGGTCTGGGGCAACGGCGTTGCCAACATCGCTCGCCTCGACGACGACATGCTCGGCATCGACGACTCGTCCGTCGTGTCGTGGGAAGACCCGACGTTCCGTGAGGCGGCGCACATACACCGGCACGGGGACCGTTACTACCTGACGTGGTCGGAGAACGACACCCGGGACCCCGAGTACCGCGTTCGATGGGCTGTCGGTCCAGGCCCGACAGGCCCGTGGCAGCACGGCGGTGTCTTGCTCGAGCAGCGCCCCGACCGCGGCATCCTCGCCACCGGACACCACTCGCTCTTGCGGGTGCCGGGGACCGACGACTGGCTGATCGCCTACCACCGCTTCGCCCGGCCCGGCGGTGACGGGACGCACCGCGAACTCGTCATCGACCCGCTCCACCACCTCGAGGACGGCTCGCTGCTCCCGGTAGAGCCTTCGGAGCCCGCCATCTCTTTCACCACAGCTCAACCCGAACCCATCACCTCCTGACCGAGAAAGTCGCAGCAATGACGCTCCCCAACACTCCGAACCGTGCCCGTCGCCGGCGGATGACCCGCATGGTCGCGATCGCCGCAACAGTCGCCGCGGCAGCAGCCGTCCTGACCGGCTGCTCCACCTCCTCCGCCGCCGACTCGAAGACGGTGACGTTTCTGTCATGGGACCCGCAGCAGACGATGCAGCCCATCATCAAGCAGTTCGAGAAGGACAACCCGGGCTACACCGTCAAGGCGTCCTACACGCCGCCGGTGACCCAGTACGTGCAGAAGCTCCAGACGCAGCTGAGCTCGAACACCGCCCCGGACGTGTTCATCATCACGGCCGAGAACAAGCACCAGCTCATGGACGACGGCTTCGTGAAGGACCTCAGCGGCGAGTCCTGGATCTCGAACATCTCCACCGCCGCGAAGGACACCTACAGCAAGGACGGCAAGGTCTACGGTGCCGCGACCGCCTCGTGGGGCGGCGGCATCCTGGTGAACAAGGACCTCCTCGCGAAGGTCGGTTACACGTCGGCGCCGAAGACGTGGGATCAGTTCCTCGACCTCGGCGAGAAGCTCAAGGCCACCGGCGTCACGCCCTTCATGGAGGCCGCGGACGGCATCCCGGTGTCGCTGTCGGCGCTGCTCGGCGTTGAGAACGCGGCGGCTGACGGCAAGATGGATCAGAACATCTGGGACGGCAAGACCAGCTTCGCGAAGACCTGGACCAAGCCCGTCGAGACCTGGAACGAGCTGTTCGAGAAGGGCATCGAGCCGCGGACGGTCGCCGGTCTCACCGGGGACCAGGTGACGCAGCAGTTCGAGCAGGGCAAGGTCGCCATGATCGGGACCGGTTCGTGGGCACTCGGTGGTATCAAGGCCGCCGCTCCGAACCTGAAGCTCGACTACCTGCCCGTCCCGAACGCGTCGGGAAAGCTGTACTGGTGCGGAGCGGTCTCGCCCGGGTACGCGATCAACGCGAAGGCGAAGAACCCGACCGGGGCTGAGAAGTTCGTCGAGTTCCTCCAGAGCAAGAAGGGTGTCGAGCTCTACCAGAAGGAGACGGCGTCGATCACGACGACCAAGGACTTTTCGCCCACGCTCGACTCGTCGCTCGACACCATGGCTCCGGCCGTGCGTGACGGTGACATCTACCTGCCGGCCGTGAACTGGCCGAGCAAGGCCGACGTCATGACCACGGAGTCGGTGTCGCTGCTGCAGCAGACCATCGCCGGCAAGATCACGCCGAAGCAGTTCGCCGACGGCATGGACACCAAGCTTCAGTCCGTCAAGTAACACCCGGGGGCGGTCGGCCCGCCTGCCGACCGCCCCTGTCCCACCGTTCCCACCCGACCGAAGGAACACCCATGGCGAACGCCACCACCACCGCACGGCCGACGACGCTTCGACGCGTCCGGACCGTGCCAGTCCTCCGAAGCCGGTTCCGGCGAAGCCGCGAGGGTTTCGCTGCGTACTGGTTCGTCCTGCCGATCATCGTCGTCTTCATCGTCCTGTACCTCGTTCCGATGGCCCAGTCGCTGTACTGGAGCTTCACGAGCTACGACGGCTACACCACCCCGAAGTTCACCGGCCTGCAGAACTACGCCCGGATCTTCTCCGACCCGTCGATGCTGTCGGCGCTCGGCTTCACGCTCGGCTACGCCATCGCCACGACCGTCTTCGTCACGTTGTTCGCGATCCCGCTCGCCATGGTCCTGAACCGTCGGTTCGTCGGACGGGCATTCGTCCGATCCGTGTTCTTCTTCCCAGCCGTTCCCAGCGTGGCGCTGCTCGGACTCGTTTGGACGTTCATCCTCAGCCCCCTCGGTTCCGGTGTCATCAACTCCGTCATCGGCAAGCTCGGCGTCGCACCGATCCCGTGGCTCTCCGACGAGACGCTCGCGCAGCTCAGCGTCATCCTCGTCGCCGTGTGGGCACAGACCGGCTGGCACGCGATGCTCTACCTCGCGTACCTGCAGAGCCTGCCGTCGGACATCTTCGAGGCCGCCGCGATCGACGGCGCGAACCGGTGGCAGCAGTTCCGCAACCTCACGCTGCCGCTGCTCACGCCAGCCGTCACGGTCAGCCAACTCCTGTTGCTCACCGGAGGGCTCAAGGTTTACGACCTGCCCTTCACCCTCACCCACGGCGGCCCCGGCTTCGCCACCCGCACGCTGACCCAGGCGATCATCGAGAACGGGATCGCCCAGTCCGACATCGGCAAGGCATCCGCGCTCAGCGTGCTGTTCCTCGTCGCGGTCGGCCTGATCATCGCCGGTCAACTCGTCATCTCCCGTCGACTCGAGGAGCGCTACTCATGAAGCAGAACAAGGGCATCCTCGCCAGCGTGATCATGATCCCGATCGCGTGCATCGTCGCGGTGCCGTTCTACTACGTCCTCGTCAACACGCTGAAGACGCAGCCGGAGTCGACCAGCAGCCCGCTCGGGCTGCCGCTGCACCTCTACTTCGGGAACTACGTCAACGTCTTCCAGACCATCCCGGTCGTGCAGAGCTTCCTCAACACCCTTTACGTGACCGCCGTGTCGATCGTCCTCATGCTGCTCATCGGCTCGATGGCGGCGTTCGGCGTCCTCATCGGCAAGGGCCGGCTCGCGACGCTCGTCGGGATCGCCCTCGTCATCGCGTTCGTGGTGCCCGGCCAGTCGACCCTGATCCCGCTCTACCGGATGCTCGCGGGTGTGCAGCTCGTCGACTCCCTCAACGGCCTCATCGTCATGTACGCCTGCGGATCGATCTTCTGCTACTTCCTCATCATCGGGTACATGCGCAGCCTGCCGGTGGAGCTGTTCGAGGCAGCGAAGATCGACGGAGCCGGGGCCTTCCGGGTCTACTGGAACGTCGCGCTCCCGCTGATCCGGCCGATCCTCGTCACCGTCGGGGTGTTCCAGACGATGTGGGTGTGGAACGACTTCATCACCCCGAACGTCTTCATCAACTCCCCGGAGAAGCAGACCCTGGTGCTGCAGGTCTACACCGCGGTCGGGCAGTTCACCACCGACTGGCCGGCCTTCATGACCCTCAGCGTGATCGTCCTGATTCCCATGGTGGTGTTCTTCATCTTCGCGCAGCGACAGATCGTCAGCGGCCTGGTCGGAGGAGCGGTCAAGGGCTGACCCACGAAAGCTGGGTGAGGGCGGGACGTGCCGGTCGGGGCACCCCGCCCTCACTCTCGTGCAGAGCGAGGCACGAGGTGTCGGCCGTCGCGGCGCGGCTCAGGAAGCGGTTGATTCCCGTGCGACGACGCGGAACGAGCTGACGAGTTCGACCGGTTCGGCCTGCGCGTTCTCGATCCGGTTGGTGAGCAGTTCCACGGCGCGCTTGGCCATCTCGTCGTAGTCCGGGTCCACCGACGTCAAAGACGGGACGACGAAGCGGCCGAACTCATTGTTGTCGAATCCGACGACCTGCACGTCCTCCGGCACTCGGAGTCCCGCGTCAGCCAAGCCACGGAGAACGCCGAGCGCCACATAGTCAGTGACGCAGAAGATCGCATCGAAGTCGGTGCCGGCGCTTCGGAGTCGGTGGACCACCTCTGCGCCACTGGCCGGGTCGAACGCCTCGAACTCAGCCACCAGTGCCGGGTCGAACAGGATGCCGTGCGCCTCGAGCGCCTGCCGGTACCCGGCGTGGCGCAGGCTACTCACGTCAACATCGTCAGTGAGTGGTCCATGGGCGATGGCGATCCGACGCGCGCCCTGCTCGATGAGGTGCTCAACGGCCGCACGGGCTCCATCGGTGTTCGCCGTGGCGACATGATCGACGGGGCTCTGGAAGATCCGCTCGCCGAGGATGACGATCGGGTAGTCAACCTTCAGCAGGTCGCGATCCTCCGCCCCGAGACCGACCGCCCCAAGGATGAGACCGTCATACATGCGCACACGCGACAGCGCCAGCGCGTTCAACTCGTTCTCCCGAGAGCGGCCGGTCTGCTCGATGACCACGGTGAGATCGTGCCGCTTGCCCTGCTCGATCATCGCGGCCGCGAGCTGACCCCAGTACGGCCGGTCGATCTCCGGAACAGCGAGGCCGATCGTGTGCGTGCGTCCGCGACGAAGGTTCCGCGCCGCAACGTTCACGCGATAGTCGAGCCGGTCGATGGTCGCGAGAACCTTCTCCCGCGTGGCGGCGGCGACATGCGGACGCTTGTTGATCACGTTCGACACCGTCATCGGAGACACGCCAGCGGCATCCGCAATGTCCCGGATGGTGACCATGATGACCCTCGCCCCTTCGTCCGACTGCACTCCGGACTGGGTATAACGATACAGGCTTCGTTGTGGCGTTTCGAAAGCAGCTTTGTGTATCGTTACAGGGTCCCAATGGAGAGGCAAGGATGACCCGAGAGCACGACGCGTTCCTGTTCGTCTACTTCGCGAACGGAGACGGTCCCGACGTCGAACAGATCCGATTCGCGGTCAGCGACGGGCCTGATCCCACGCAGTGGTGGGTACTTGCTGACGGATCGCCGGTGCTGCGGTCAGACGTCGGAGAAGGGGGAGCTCGCGATCCGTTCGTGCTGCGCGATCGCCGCACCGGCAGATTCCATCTGCTCGCCACCGATCTCCGAGCAGTGCCGGACGGCGACTGGGCGCGGGCGGTGCGCCACGGCAGCCGGAGTCTCGTGGTCTGGCACAGCGACGATTTTGTGCACTGGTCCGAACCGCAGTTGACGCCCATCGCACCACCGAACGCCGGGAACGCCTGGGCCCCCAAGGCGGTGTGGGACGACGGGGAGCAACGCTGGCTCGTGTTCTTCGCAGCCGCGCTGTACGCCGAGGAGGACAGCCGTGAGTCGGCGACGCATCAGCGGATCCTCGTCGCCCGGACGGATGACTTCACGTCGTTCGGACCGGCCGAGGTCGCCCTCGATCGTGGGCACGATGTCATCGACGCCGCATACCTGCAGGCAGGGGACGCCTGGTACCGGTTCAGCGCCGATTCGCTCAGCGACGACCCGACCATTCGTTCGCAGCACGTTTCGCAGGAGGTCGGGTCGGACCCGACCGCGGGGGACTTCACTCTTGTTGCGAACGAGATCGACGCGCACGCCCTCAGGCGGGGCGAGGGGCCGGCCCCGTTCTCGGGACTCGACGGCGACGGGCACTATTTGCTCGTCGATGAGTTCGAACTGCGCGGCTACCAGCTTTTCCACGCTCAGGACCCGTCGACCGGTTCGTGGCGGCACTTGGCCGACGCGCGCCTGCCGCCGGGTGCGCGACACGGGTCGGTCCTGCCGATCACCGCGGCAGAACGCGACCGCCTCATCACCACTTTCGGAGCAACACGAGCATGAGCACCCCACACGACAGCGTCGTCCGCATCACGGTCGACGAATCGGACGCCGTCGCGATCAACCCGGGTATGTGGGGTGTGTTCTTCGAGGACATCAACACCTCAGCCGACGGTGGCCTGTACGCCGAACTCGTCCGGAACCGCGACTTCGGCTTCATCGAACGGGACGCACCGGGCTGGGGGCCGCTCACCGGATGGACCACCAAAGGTGCCGTACGTCCGAGCGGGACCCCGGTGCGCGTCGAGCTCGACGGCCGCGACGCACCGGCGTCCATCACCAACCACGGCTTCGACGGCATCGCCGTCCGACGGGGTGAGCCGCTCATCCTCGAGCTCGGATTCGAAGTCCTGGACGGCGATCCGACCCTCGTCGTGACCCTGCACGACGCGAACGGCGCCGTGCTGGCGGAGGGATCGGCTGCAGACGGGCGGCTGACCCCGTCCGACGGCTGCGCCGATGCCCGGCTCACGATCGCCGTCACAGACGGGACCGTTGCGGTGTCGTGGGTCTCGCTGTTCCCGGAGCGCACCTGGCGAGGGGACTCCAACGGGCTGCGGTCCGACCTCGGCGACGTGATCGCTGCCCTGCGTCCGCGGTTCGTCCGGTTCCCCGGTGGTTGCGTCGCGCACGGTCTCGGGCTCGACAACGTCTACCGATGGAAGAACACGATCGGGCCGGTTCGTGATCGCGTCGGCGACTCCAACCTCTGGGGCTACCACCAGAGCATGGGGCTCGGGTACTTCGAGTACTTCCGGTTCTGCGAGCAACTCGGCGCCGAACCGCTGCCGGTACTCGCCGCCGGCGTGTGCTGTCAGAACACCCCGGGTGGGCAAGCGGCGTTCGACGACGAGCAGCTCGCCGCGTACATCGGCGACATCCGCGACCTGATCGCGTGGGCGAATGCCCCGGCCGACTCACGGTGGGGTGCCGTGCGGGCAGCAGCGGGTCACCCTGAGCCGTTCGGGCTGCGCTACCTCGGGATCGGCAACGAGGACGAGCAGTCCCCGGCGTTCCGATCGCGGTTCGGTGAGATCCTCGCGGTGCTGCGCGCCGAGCACCCGGAGATCACCGTCATCGGAACGGTCGGACCGTTCCCGTCCGGTTCGGATTACGAAACCGGCTGGGCGATCGCCCGAGAGCTGGAAGTGCCGATCGTCGACGAGCACTCCTACAAGGCGCCGAAGTGGTATTTCCAGAACCTCGATCGGTTCGACCGCTACGACCGGTCCGGGCCGAAGGTGTACGTCGGGGAGTACGGCTCTCGCGGCAACACGATGCTCTGCGCACTCGCAGAGGCGGCGTACATGTCGGCGATGGAGCGGAACGGCGACGTTGTCCACCTCGCCTCCTACGCCCCACTGCTGGCCAAGGTCGGTAACACGCAGTGGGAGCCTGACTTGGTGTACTTCGACAACGAACGGGTCCTGCCGTCGCTGAACTACTGGGTGCAGCAGATGCACGCCCACGCAGCCGGCGACCGTGCGCTCCCGGTCGATGTCGCCGGAGCGCCGCAGTGGCAGCGGCGCCGATCAGCGCGGTCCCGCTTCTCGGTCCGCGCGGCGTCCGGAACGCTCACCGTCGAGGACGTCAGCACTGAGGACGCCTCCGGACGTCGGACCACTCCCGGCGCCGCTGGTGTTCAGCGGTACCAGGAACCCGTCGACGCACGCGGCGCCGACATCACGCACCGGGCGCGAGTCCGGTTGGACGGCGGTCAGGACGGGTTCGTCGTCGCGTTCGGGGACCCGGAGAGTGACCTGTCCTACGAGTGGCACTTCGGCACCTGGCAGGAGAAGTTCCTCGTCCTCGGGTACGTCGCTGACGGCCTCTACGACGAGTGGACGGAACCGATCCCGTTCACCTGGCCACGGGGGCACGAATTCGATCTCGAGATCATCGTCCGCGACGCAGGGCGCCACATCATCTGCAGCATCGACGGTGAGATCGTCCACGACGTCCAGGAAGATCCATCGCCCGAGGAACGGTTCTCTGCCACCGCGATCCGCGACGCGGCTTCCGGGCGGACCGTGGTGAAGGTGGTCAACGCGACCGACGAGCCCGTCGACCTCGTTGTGGGCTGGGCTGGCGGTGGGGAGCCGCTCTGGATGCGGGTCACGGAACTCAGCGCGCCTGCGGAGGCGGGGCGGCCCTTCGAAGCGGCGCCGAGCCTGCCGACCGAGCGGGTCGATGCGGGCTCGCGGACGCGGGTTGCGGCGTACTCGTTCGCAGTCCTTGATCTGGATCCTGAACCGTCGCGGTGAGCCGACCGGCGGGGACGCGCGCACCCGATTGCGACGTCCCCGCCGGACGGCGGCCATCGGCTGCGATCAGCAGGACCCATCCGCGACGCAGCGGTATCGGGGGAGTTCGGCCAGGAGCGCCGTGCCGCGCACCGAGACGTGGTCGATCTTGCGGTCGAGGAGCTCGGTGTATTGGGACTCGACGTAGGCCATGGTCACCTGCTGCCGGATCGTGTCGAAGGTGCCGGGGAAGCGGTCCTGGTGCGTCCGCTGGAACCGGCGAGCCCCCGACTCGCTGTCGTCGAGGCGGCCGCGCTTCACGAGGGCCGACTCGGTTGCCTGGGACAGGTTCCCTGTGAAGTAGTCGAGGTAGTCCGACTCGGTGAACTGCTGCGGTCCGTACACGGGTTTGCCGGTCCGCAACGCTTCGGCGCGGCGACCGTTCTCGAGCTGCCACGCCTGCAGCACCTGCGGGTACGAAGTCGGCGCGTCAACGCCGCTCACCTTCGCGAGCTCGAGCTGCACCTGAAGGCGGACCACGTCACGGCGGGCGCGGTCCACAAGCCGCTCGGCTGGCGTGGTGTTCCCGGTCTTCATCTGCCAGAAGTCCGGTGATGACGATGCGGCGCCGCCGCTGTCGCTGACGACCGTGGAGCGTTCCCGGGCCATTGCGATGCTGACGGCTCGGAAGGGGACAGCGGTGCCGTCCACCGTGAGCGCTGTCGCATCGGGTTCCGGGCGGTTCGTGATGGGTGCCGAGTCGGCGTAGACCGTGCCACCCCAGACGAGGGCGCCGACCGAGACCGACACGGCCACGCCGACAGCGGTGATCCAGATGGCACGGCGGCCAGCCGGGCGACGAGAGCCGCCCGGCTGGGCCTGGACGGACGGGCGATGTGTGTCGCCCGTCCGTCCCGTGCTACGCGGTTGCGAGCGTGGTGATCTGCGCTGCACTGAGCACCCTGTTGTAGAAGTGCACGTCGTCGATCTTCCCGTTCACCGGATCGACGGGGGAGAGTGCGTACTCCGCCCCACCGATGGTGGTCGCACCAATCGACTTCCACGGCGTTGTGTAGGACGTGGTGCCCTGCAGGGTGCCGTTGACGTACAGCGAGATGGTGCCTGCGCTGCGGTCGTACTGCCCGAGCACGTGGTACCAGGTTCCCGTCGTTGCCGTGCTGGTCGCCGACACCGACGTTGCCGTCGAGTTCGTGTCGTCGGCGCTGCGCATCGTGAAGGTGAACTTCCCGCCGGAGAGCTGCAGGTAGTACGGACTGATGTTGAACCCGGACATGCTCGCGAACGTCTGGTTCCCGGACGTCGAGTTCAGGTTCACCCATGCGCCGACAGCGAAGCTCTGGGTCGTGTCGATGGTGGACACGGGCGTCTCCGCGTATGCGCCCGCCTGGCCGGGGAAGGTCAACGAGTTGCTGCCGATCTTCCCGCTGCCAGCCCATGCGGCCCCGGACTCGAGGTGCCCGGTCGGCGCTCCTCCGGTGACGTCGGTCACGGTGCTTCCGGTTCCTTCATCGAGGGGGAAGTAGGCCGTGGAACCGGTGCCGAACGCGAACGCCTCACGGTCCGTGACCGCCCGCGGCAGGGCGTGTACGTCGTCAATGGTCGCGTTGGCGAAGTCGACGGCGGCACCGTTCCACTTGCCCTGACCGATCTTGGTGTGACCGGTTGCTTTCCAGCCGGAGCTGAACGCCGTGGTGCCCTGCAGGACGCCGTTGACGTAGAGCTTGATTACCTTCGCCGATGCGTCGTACACGCCGATCAGGTGCGCCCAGGTGCCGACGGTCGCATTCGTGCTGCCGAACACCTGCGCGTAGCTCGACGCGGTGGAGTCCGCGCTGCGGACGGTGAAGACGTAGCGGCCGTTCTCGGACTGCAGGTAGAACGGGCTGATCGAGTTGCCGTCGATGCTGGCGTACGTCTGGTTGCCCGTCAGCGACTTCGGCTTCACCCACGCGGCGATCGTGTAGCTACCCGAGGTGTCGACGGCCGGTCCGACCGCGTCCGCGTAGCTGTTCGCCGCACCCGTCAGGGACAGCGCGCCGGGACCCATCTGCGCGTCGGTCGTCCATGACGCTCCGGACTGCAGGGTCGCGGGGTTCGCGTGGTACGACGTGTCGTTCGCGGTGGTGCCGTTGGACTCGTCGAACCGCCAGTACGCGCCGTAGCCCGGGGTGAGCGCTGCGACGCCGGCGCCGTTGTATGCGCCGATGTTCGGCGCCGCGGTGGCAGACACGGTGTTGCCGAAGTAGTCGGCTCCGCCGTTGTTCGACACGACCGCGCCTGCGCCGATGGCTGGCGACCCGGTGCGCAGCTGGTACACGGAAGCGGACGCCCGCCCGTCGCCGGCGCCACCAGGGTTCAGCAGCAGCGGGTCCGCGGTGATCTTGGCGCTGTCGGCGGGCTCGCTGGCGGGGTGCTGGCCGTAGAACAGGTTGTGCGACCAGGTGGTGTTGTTCGTCTGGTAGCCGCCGGTGCCGTGCTTCACGATCAGGTTGTTCGTGAAGTTCACATTGCCGGGCGGGGTGCCGTTCGTGACGTCACCGTTGTCGCCCGGAGCCATGTAGACGGTGTTGTTGTAGAAGTTCGCCGTTCCCCCGTTCGCGATGCCCTGCAGGGTCGCCCACACCGCGTTCGAGGCGCCGTCGTTCTGGCTGATGTTGTACCGGATCGTCGTCGTGCCGAGCGCGCCGAACGTGGACGAGCAGCAGAACTCGAGCGAGCCCCACGGGTTGTCGTGCGTGTAGTTGTACTGCAGCGTCCAGTCGGTGTTGTTGTTGTCGATGTCGAACGCTTCACCGTCGTAGAGTGCGCGCCAGTTCCGGGCGACCTCGTTGTACTGCAGGAGTGCGTTGTTCGTCCATCCGCCCCAGATCGCGGCTCCCGAGAAGCGATAGCCGCTGTCCTGGACGAGGTTCGACTGGATGACGGGGGCCTTGCAGAACACGCACACGATGGCGTTGCCGCCGGTGTTGGTGATCGTGTTGTTCTGGATGACGATGTTGGTGGAGTTGATGTTGTGGTTCAGGCCCACGCCGGAGCCGATGTAGATGCCGCCGGCGTCGTCGTCCTTGAGGGTGTTGCCGGACAGGAGGACGTCGTCCCACGCGGCGGTGGTGTTGTTGTCGGTCTGGTCGAACGAGATCGCGGACGTGTTGGAGGGCTGGGGGTCGCCGTTCTGCCAGTAGCCGCTGACCTTGTCGATGAGGTTGTTGACGACGTGGATGCCGTGCAGGGTGCCGCTTGTGGTGTTCGTGGCGAGGAATCCGGCGCGCTTGGCGTTGCCGGTTGCGGTGTTGGTGATCTCGAGGTTCTGTACGGTCCAGTCGTGCTGGTTCGTGAGCGACACCGTCGCGGCGACGCCGCCGCCGGCGAGGAGCGGTGCGGCGCCGGATCCGTAGGACGAGATCACGACCGGGCTGCCGGACGTACCGGAACCCTGTGGAGTGAGCTGTCCGGTCCAGGTGCCGCCGGCCTTGAACAGGATCTGGTTGCCGGCGGTGAAGGTGGTGGCGTTGAGCTTGCTGAGCGACTGCCACGGCGTCGTGGTGCTGCAGCCGTCGTTGCTGTCGCTGCCAGTGGGGGAGACGTAGTACGTGGTGCAGGCCGCGTGCGCGGCCTGTGATCCCGCGAGCGGGATCGTGAGCGCCACGAGGGCGCCTGCGACGAGCAGCGCTGCTCGTCGCATCCAGGATGGTTTCACCAGGAGACCTTTCGATTCGGTGTGGGGATGTGTCACGGCGCGACGTGGAACGTCGCGTCCGCCTGGTCGGTCGATGTCGAGATCGGTGAGATCTGCAGCTGGAAGCTGTAGTGCCGGATGTACCGGTCCGGGTAGTTGTACGACTGGAACGAACTCCACGACGAGTTCGCGAGACCCGGCACCTTTTTGAAGGTCGCATCAGCGGCGAACTGTGATGACCCGTCATTCGCGTTGAGCACGACGTTGAAGGACGAATGCCGCAGGTAGGAGCCGGGGTAGTTGACCGACTCGAACGACACGTCGTTCGGGTCGGCGAGACCGGGGACGACCTTCCATTGCGAGTCGGCCTGCGGGTCGAACGGCAGCGGGTCGATGCGTCCTTGACCGTTCTGGTGACGGACGTACCGGTCCGGGAAGTCCCACGACTTCAGCCGCATCGCAGTGGTCGTGCCGTACTTGCTCAGCAGCGCGTTGTACTCGGTCGATGTGATCGGCTGGATGGTGTTGTGCTTCGAGCCGAGCGGGGCCGTGTAGTTCGCCTTGCTGAGTGCCGTCCAGCTGCCAGTCGTGACGTCGCCTTGCCAGACGTCGAACTTGTTGTTCGGGCAGTAGTTGTCGCCCCACAGCCACCACTGGTTCGTGTTGGTCAGGGAGCGGACGACGGTCGGTGCCTCGACGCAGTTGCCTTGCGGCGGAGCGGTCACATACTCCGTGAACGACCCGGGATCGAGCGACGTCGACTTCGCGCCGCGGAGCGTGGCGTCGGTCCCGCGGTAGTAGAGGTAGTTCGTGCCGTTGACGCCGGTGACCATGTCGGCGTCGATGATGCCGCCTTGGCCCTTGTTGTCGAAGAACACCGAGGGTGAAGACGCCGTCTTGAAGTCGTTCGTGTAGGACACCAGGATCTTGGACGTGGTCGAGCCGTTCGGGATGCCGCTGAAGAGAATTCCGTACTGCTGCTTACCCGCATCCCAGAACACTTCCGGCGCCCAGGAGTAGGACTGCGTGTTCGGCGCGTTCACCGTCAGCAGCCGATCGGCCGACCAGTTCACTAGGTCTGGTGAGGTCCACACGTGGATCGCCGGGTTCGGTGCTTCGAAGTTTGCGTCGGCGAGGTCGGTTGCGAGGAGCACCCACGTTCCGTCCTGCAATCGGTAGACAAAGGGGTCCCGGATCCCCTTGGTGCCGAGGGTCGGTGTGAGGATCGGCTGGTTCTGGTTGAGTGGGGTCCACTCGAGTGCGTCGGGACTGACCGCGAGATGCACGGTGTCGGAGTTCCCGGATCCGTTTGGGCTCTCGACGAAGTACGCCATGACGTAGTCCGAATTCACCACCGCAGCGTGAGCCGGAACTGCGGCTCCGAGCGGGGCGACGATACCGACGGCGCCGACGACCGCTGCGAGAAGGCCGGCGCCGAGGAAGCGTCGGCGGCCGGGACGGCCTGATGGGGGAGCGGGTGGCGGGTTTGGTGAACGCCGAGGGACTCGCATGCTGCCTCTTCCTGTGGAGCGGCCAGGACTTCATGGCCGACGGATGGAACATGGTGAACGGGTCGGCGTTCGAGCGGAGTCAAAGGCTCGGCGCGGGGTCTCTCCTGCGTCGTCGTCGCTGACTCGCAAGGGGAACGTACAGCAACCATGTATCGATACACAAGTCCAAGCATGGATCGATACAGTAGACGCACATCGGCGCGCGCCGCTTCGACGCTGGTGGAGGTTCACTCGATGACGAGGAGCAGCTGTGGACAGTGTTGACGCACCGACCATCTACGACGTGGCGCGAATTGCCGGCGTCTCCCATCAGACCGTCTCGCGCGTACTCAACGCCCCTCTGACCGTCCGGGAGCCGGTGCGAAGGAGGGTACAAGCGGTGATCCAGCACCTCGGGTTCGAGCGGAACGCGCAGGCGATGCAGCTAGGGCGCAAGCGGAAGCGGTGAGTGGAGCTCGGTCTAGGGTGCCGTTCCCCTCGACCGTCGTCATGTTGACGACAAATGCTCAGCCTCTCTCATCACGTGCGCTCGAGCAACGGTGCCGCATGCTCGACGCAGCCTCACGGGCGCATGCCGCGCTTCCCTCGTTCTGGCGGCCGAGCTCGCTCTTCCTCCGTATCGCACAGGGTCGAAGCGGAACCTCTTGACTCAAGCGAGGCGGAGGCCGCTTACTAGTGCTCACCCGCCAGAGGAGTTGTCATGCCGCTTGAGTCCACCGACCCGAAAGCCACCCAACGGTGCAAGCACTGCGGAGCATGGCATGGAGGCGGTCTCCATTCCGATGCGCCGAACGTCTGCTCGGACTGCTACGCCAAGGGCAAGCGGTAGCCCTGATCCGCGGCCAGATGAGGGCGAGATTCGAACTTGGGGACTGGTGTTGGCGAGTCGGCAATCTGACATAAGATACATTATCGGCAAGGATGTATCTGCTCTGGGCGCGCACGATCGTAGGTGAGAATGCGGTGTGGAGCTTTGGACGACGATCGCCGGCACAGCAGGCGGAATCATCGGAGGTGGTGCCGTCGGTGCTTACATCACCTCGCGGACACAGCTTTCCCAGGCCCGACGCACGAGGCGACATTCGGCGGCCGCGGCGCTTTGGGGTTACCAGCGCGCTCTGATGGGCTTCGGCAACGCGATGTGGGATCGGGCATACGGAGATGTGGACGCCGCGTCCGTGAGTATGGCCGACTTTTCCGAGCTGCGCACGGCACACGCGGCGGCGTATCAGTTCGCCGGTTATCTCCCGTCAGATCGCCAGGCGCTCGTCCGGAATGCCCACCTCGATTTTGGCGGCGCGCCGGGCGGAAGCCCTGATGCACATGCGAACGTCGCAGACGCTGCGTTCAAGCTTGGGCGAGAGCTCGAGACCGTGCTCGTTGATACGTTCCGTCGCGATGATCGCTGACTGATGACGTAGCAGCATCGCAGCGGGTTGTCTGCCAAGCTCGACCCTCCCAGATGGGGGATGTTCATGACCCACCGACCGCCGTCACAATTAGAGAGACCGCGCTGAGCGCTTCTGCGGCTCGAGATCTCGAGCCGCGTGAGCACTCCGTGCCCTAGTAGCTCAGTGGAGAGAGCAACCTTCTGACGAAGGGTAGGTCGTGGGTTCGAATCCCACCTAGGCTTCCGGCCCCGCTGCAACCGAGCAGCGGGGCCGTTCTAATTCTGGGCAAAGTGGGAGCAGCCGGGCAATACCGAGTCCTCTGCCAACAGCAAGAAATCCAACCGCTGGCCCGGTCGGCGCTCGCTCACCGGCGTGGTCCGTGCTGCACAGAGTCATCCTTGCCAGGCGGACCCTCCGTCGACGCGCGGTTCGTGTCCTGCTGCTGGCGAGCCTTGAGACGGTCGAACACGTCGCCGCCGGCACTGTCGGATCGGGTCCCGCCGCGGCGGGCACGGAGCCGATCGATCGACGATTCCTTTCGGTCGGCGGCCTGCTCGCGCAGCACCGACGACTTGTGCGCGGCGACGATCCGAGCGTGGAGGTCCTGCCCGATGGGTCGCTCGCGCAGCGCCGCCGGGACCGCGTCGGCAGCTTCAGCGTCGACGTTGTACCGGGTGCGGAACGTGTCGACCTCGCCGGCGAGGCGGACCCATGCCTCGCGGCGTGCGGGGTCCTCCGGGACAGCGCCGAGCTGCGCAGCCCATGCGGGCTGTTCCGCTGCGACCTGGTGCCCGCGCTCAAGCAGGCGAGCGTGGATGTGGTCGTAGCGGTCCTGCAGCTCGGTCCGCCAGTCGTCGTCGACGCCCGCGGCGCGCAGCGGCCGCGGGTCGGCAATCCACGCCGGCACGTCGGGGACGTCGACGGTGGGATGCTCGGCGGTCCACGCGGCGGTTGCGTCCTTGACGCGGCCGGCGAGGGCGGCGGGGACGTTCTCGACCTGCTCGAGCGGCTTGTCGGTCCAGGCGCGGTAGAGCACGTCGGCAGGTTCGAGGCCAGCGGCCTCAGCCTGACGCAGAGCCGCCTTCGTGACGGCCCAAGTCGGCTCGGCGGTGATCGCTGCCGCGGCGTCGCGGCCAAGAGCAGTGTCGGCGGCGACAGCGAACCGGCGATCATCGAGTTGCTGCAGGAGGTCGGCGTACTCGTCCGCGAGCCGGGTCACCTGACCGGCTTCCTGCTGAGCGATCCGCAGCTGCTCGTGCGCGGTCAGGTTGGGGTCGACGTTACCGGCGATCTTCGCCAGGACGTCGCGCATGTCCTGGCCGGGCTCGGTGACGACAGCGAAGGTGTTGCGGTGGCGTCCACGGGTACCGCCGACGTAGGCGGCGTTGCGCGACGTCGACGCGTCGACCATCTGCCACATGGTGTCGCCGGTGTTGCCCTGCTCGCCGTGGGTGGTGCGGGCGTAGCCGAGCTGGGTGTGCTGCTTGACGTAGTCGGCGGGCAGACGCAGCTTGCCGCCGTGGCCGGCGTGCGCGACGTCGAGGGAACCGTCCTCGTGGACACGCTTGACCGTCCACCGGTCGCCGTTCTTCACGAACTCGCGGCCGCGGTGCATCCGCTGCTTGTAGTCGTTCTTGCGGGTCACGAGCCGATCGCCGACGTGCGCTTGGAAGCCGTCCATGAGGTCCGCACCCCGACGGCCCGAGACCTCGCCGGTGGTGAAGCGGTATGCCTGCGCACGCGCGTTCAGCTCACCGACCTGCGTCCGGGTGGGTGCGGCCATGAGAGCGTCGAGGCCCTGGTCGATGTCCTGCTGCCAGCCGCTGAAGATGTGGTCGGCCATCCGGTCGGCGTCACCGCCCACGACGCGGTCGTTGGCGAGGTGCCATGCCCACGGATCCTTCACCGTCGGGTCGCGCAACAGCAGCGTCGCCGCAGCCTCATCGGGGTTGCTGAAGCGGTGGAGTTCGTCGAGGTGTGTGGCGCCGACCTCGTGCTCGAGTAGGCGCAGCATGCCACCGGAGGCGACCGCGTCGAGCTGTTTGTCGTCGCCGATGAACCGGACGTGAGCGCCGGTGAGCTCGGCGATGCGGACGACCTTCGCGAGGTTCACCGTGCCGGCCATGCCGGCTTCGTCGACCACGATCACATCGCCACGGCGCAGGTCGATGTCACCCGTGATGGACTTCGCATCGAGCAGCTGCTCGAGGGTGGTGCCGACGAGGAACTTGTCGAGCGTGACGGCCTTGATGCCGACCGCGTCGGACATGACCGCGGCCGCGGCCGCGGACGGGGTCAAGCCGATCATGCGACCGCCCTCGGCTTCGATGGCGCGGGCGGCGACCTTCAGTGCGGTCGTCTTCCCGGTGCCGGCGGGGCCGACACCGACCATGACGCGCACCGGATCGCACGCGAACGCGGCGGCGAGGGCAGCCTGTCCGGCGTCCAGGTGGGCACCGTGCTCCGCCTTCGCGGCGGCGAACGTCTCCGGCCGGACCGGCCCAATGGTGCGATCCTTCGCAGCGTCGAGGATGACCCGCTCCGCGTCGAACACCGCCTGCGAGGAGAACACCACCGCACCCTTGGACACGTACGGCGAGGACCCGTCACGCATTGCGACGGGCTGGAAGGTGCCGTGCGCTGGGGGCGGGGTGAGACGGATTGAGTGGCCGTCGATGACGGTCTTTGTGATGGTCGCGGCGCCGGTCTTGCTGTCCAGGCCGGGCATCCCACGGTGCTCGTTCACCCACTGCTCGGCGGCGATCTGCACGTTGTTGACGCCCCACGTCGAGCGGGCCTCCGACACCTTCGCCAGGATCGTACGGGCCGCGTCCTCCGGGTCGAACGGGGCCTCCTGGTCGGAGCCGAGCCCACGGCCGAGGAGAGCACCAACTTCGAGGTTCTCGCGTCGTGTGCTCTTTCGCGCCGCGTCGAGCCACGCCTTCGCAACCTCGGCGACGGGGCGGATGTGCTCCTTCTTCGGCCGCGTCGCGAGGACCGCCTGCTGCGCAATCTTGCGCCTGGTGGCGCGATCCGGTGAGCGGCCGTGGTCACGCCGGTAGTCCCGCTCGAGGTCGGCGGCGACCTTCCGGGAGTCACGCGACCTGGTGGACGATTCCGCGATCAGGTCGTCACTGACGCCGGCGAGCTCGACCACGGGCGGGTCGCCGGCGCGCACGGTGCGGGCGCGGGTGGTGGCACCCGTGAGCTCGCAGACGTAGTCCATGACCGCCCGGTTGTGGATCGCGGCGGCGGCCATCGCCTGACGGTGCAGCAGCTTCGAGTCGAGGGTCCGCCACTTGCCGTCGGAACCGAGCACCCGGTTCGCGACCACCACGTGATCGTGCAGCTGCGGGTCCCCAGATCGGGAGTCGTGATGGCGGAACTTCGTCGCGATCAGACCGCCCTCGACGTCGAGTTGGCGGACGCCGTTGACACCTGCGCGGGTGGCGATGGCGTTCTCCTCGAGCCAGGCGATCGAGTCCGCGATCGCGCGTTCCTGCGCCTGCTCGATCAGCCGAGCAGTCGCGTGGTCGTCCTGCGCGATAGCAGCCGCCCACGCGATCGAGA